>JAMBLK010000210.1 GCA_023336855.1 Actinomycetes bacterium | reverse complement strand
TCTCGTTGCGACGACGATCATCGAGTCCGGGCTCGATTTGCCGCAAGTGAACACTCTGATCGTTGAGCGAGCCGATCGGCTCGGGTTGGCTCAGCTCTACCAGCTGCGCGGCAGAGTCGGGCGATCGAGTCAACGGGCATACGCATATCTGTTCCATCCACCCGAGGAGCGAATCGGAGAGAACGCCTACCGCCGGCTCGAAGCCATCGGCGAGTTCTCGAACCTCGGATCCGGGTTCGAGTTGGCGATGAGAGATCTCGAGATCCGTGGAGCGGGGAGCATCCTCTCCGAGACCCAGTCGGGTCAGATCGCTGCCGTCGGTTTCGATCTCTACACCGAGTTGGTAGCGGAGGCCGTTCAGGAGCTGAAGGGCGAGCCGATCGAGCCCAAGGAAGAGCATGAGATCAGGATCGACCTGCCGCTTGATGCCCGTCTGACCGACGTGTACGTCCCCGATGCCGATGGGCGTCTTGAGGCCTACCGTCGCCTTGCCTCCGCAATGACTGAGGATGAGGTCGACGACGTGGTCACCGAGTGGGAGGACCGCTTCGGATCGCTGCCGGTCGAGGCCGAGGAGCTCATCTCCGTCGCCCGACTCCGGGTCGAAGCCCTACGGGTGGGGCTCGGTGAGATCGTTCAGGTGCGCGACGAGATTCGCCTGTCGAAGGTCGATCTGCGTCCGTCGCAGGAGGTTCGCCTCGAGCGCATCCAGCGTCGAGGCGTGATCCGCGGCACGACGCTGTTCATTCCTGCCCCGAAGCGCGACGTTGCGAAGGCGATGGTGGAATTCTTGCGCACGATGTGGCCGGTTGAAGCGAGCGAGCAGACCGGATAGCCAACTCGCTGATACCCCGGCGGATGTCTCCCCCGATCCGGGGTCGTACTACGTCCATACGTACGACCTACTACTGCGTGCTGTCTCCCCGGTTCCAGATGACCGGCCCTTCCGAAACGCCGTCCAACGACCCTTAGGCGTTGTTGGTGGCGGACGCCGCGTTGCACGCAATCTGACCGTCTGGGTGCGTGAGATACCGGGAGAAGAGGTGGTGGAGAGCGGCACCGGCGTTCACGGCGGTCCTTGAGCGCAGCGCCTCGGTCGCAGCGATGTTGCGGTCGGTTGTCACGGGTTGGCCATCGGCGCCAAGACCGTCGCCCTCCGTCTCGTAGTAGACACCGATGAATCCGAGCAAGCCCAATTCTTCGGCCGCGGATTCGACCTTGTCAGCGTTCCCCAGACACCAAGACTCCTCATCGCGCGAAAGCGACTCACCCGCTCCGCATGCTGTAGCCACCAGGGCCAGTGTTATCGCCGCGACAACGCCCGACCGGACGAAGCCGATCAAGTGCAGACCCGGTCGAATGCGGTGGCCATGTCGATTCACGCGCGCTCCCCTCAAGACCGTGCCGGCATTGAGCGGTCGCTCAGTTTCGACCCGGGGCAACTTGTGAGACGCCGTAGCCGGGCTCAGTGATTCAGATCACGGTGATCAGGCGGCTGGTTGAGGATCTCCTGTTGACGCTGATCCTTGCGATCCCGTTCTCAGGAGCTTGGCAATGGCGCTGGAGAAACGATCAAGAGACCTGGATTGGCCGGTTGGTTTCCGCCTACCAATCCTGGCGTCTCTCATCTCCTCCGAAATCGCGCCAATGTAAGCGTTGATGTAATCGGTTCGCTCGATCGGGTACATGATGCCCTCCCCTTATGGTCTCTCGTGGGCGGGGCCAGAGTGCTTACCACGCATTCCCCGCTGTCCACTTTGTGGAATCCACGAGTTGTGACATCTCATTGCTGGGGTGTCACTTCGCAAACGTATCGCTCCGCGAGCGTGCCGACAACGGCTGATTGAGGCAACGTTGACTCTCATCCTCACGGTGTTGGACAGCTACACGACGATTGAGTGCCGTTGCTCGGCCGTTTTTCGCCGATTGGTGCTTCTGGCATTCTTCGGCACGGGCGCGTAACGGCCGCGTAGGGTTGTCATGGGAGGGATCCATGCCTGTGACACTCGGCAAACACGGTGACTATGCCGTGCGCGCCGTCATCGACCTGGCCCGTCACTGGGACGGCGAGCCACGCAAAGCCCGCGAGATAGCGGCTTCTATGGACATCCCACCGGACTTCTTGAAGAGAATCCTCGCCGAGCTTGTTGCCCAAGGGTTGCTCACCTCGACCGCCGGGTCCAACGGTGGCTACCGGCTCACTCGACCACCAGAGGAGATCTCCCTGCTCGACGTCATCGAACCGACCGAGCGATTGCTTACCCCGGACAAGTGCATCCTGAAGGGCGGGCCATGTGACTGGTCCAGCGTTTGTCCCATTCACGACCCCTGGTGTCTCGCTCAGGAAGCCTTCGCGGAGATTCTCGACAGCGCCGACCTTGCTCAGATCGCCGGCGTCGACCGAGACATCGAGCATGACGTACACGAGCCGGCGAACCCGGGCCATGGCGACCCCACACCTCGTAGAGGCATCCGGATGTAGCCTAAGTCGGCAGCACGGCGGTGAGCGTCATCATGAACCCGGTGACAGCCATCAGCAGGCCGATGAATGCCGTCAGGAACGTGGTCGAAGCCAATTGGTCGACCTGACCCCTGCTGAGGGTCCAATGCGGAAGCACGCGAGCGAACCGGTGGGTCAGCGGGAGAGCCGAGGCCGTGATGGCGAGACCGGCAAGCAAGAGCAACATCCCGAAGATCAGCTGCATGTTCTCTCCCTCGGAGACGTCTCGACTATACGTCACGGTGATCTTCGAGACCAGGGGCGAACGGCGATTCTCGGGATTGAGAATTTCTTGAGACTTCTGGATTTCTTTTGTTGTGGGGCGGTTTCTGGCGGTTTCTGTCATAGGCGTTTGATACGTTGTTCGTATGTTCTTCTATAGCCGCACCGCTGACGAGTTGGCTTTGAGGCTCCGCGAAGTAGAGGCGGAGATCTCGGATCTGCGGTGTGAGCAAGCGACGTTGGTCAACGAGTTGGACAAGATCCACGTCGCAGGCCGTACCGGTCACCGGTCCATGAACGAGTGGCTCTCCGCGGAGCTTGACGTGTCACGCACGTTCGCGTCGGATCTCGTGTTCTGTGCCCGAAATCTCGTCAAGGACCGGCCGCTCAACGCCCGGCTTGGAGAAGGCGACGTCACCTTTGACCGGGCCGTGGCGTTGATGCGCCTCGCCGATGCAGGAGCCGACGCTGCAACACTGTCACATTCCGAGACGATGGACCTCCCCGCAGTACGACGCCTGATCGCCACCCAGCGCCGCATCACCCGCATCACAGCCCATCAGGCGTTCACGGAACGGTTCGTGACGGTCCAGGCGACGCTTGACGAGTCATCGAGACGGTTCACCGGACAGCTCGCCGGTGTCGACGGCGACGTCTTCGAACGGGCCCTGTATGCGAGAGCCGACGAACTGCGTCTCCTGCCCGGAGGCGACGGATACACCCGTGGCCAACTCCAAGCCGATGCGCTGGTTGCAATGGCCCACGACTCCCTCAACCGCACCCGAAACGGTGAAGACACACCTGGTGGCGGGTCGGTGTCGATCCTCGTCGACCTGGACGCTGCGAACGGTACGGGCGGCGAGTCCGGCGCTCAGGTCGAGTACGGACCCAGAGTCGGCCCCGCAGCGCTCGAAGAACTCCTGTGTACCGGCACGGTACAGATCATCGGCCTCAGAGACGGCGACCCGGTTGTCACCTCGAAGGCGTCGAGGGCGATCCCACCCGCCGTACGTCGCCTCGTCGCAACCCGTGACGGCGGCTGCACCATCGCAGGCTGTGTCAGCCGCTACCGATTGGAACCCCATCACATCGTGCTGCGATCCAACGGCGGCAGCCACGACCCGGAGAACCTGACCACCCTCTGCTGGTTCCACCACCACATAGCCATCCACCAACAAGGCCTACGGATCGACCCCAACAGCCCACCACTGAAACGACGACTGATCCGACCCAGACCAGGCCACGACCCACCAGGTCTCGAGTAGATCAGTAGATCAGCAGAACAGGCACACCACCTACGGAATACGGAATAGCCCCGGTGCAGCCGGGTAGCCTCCCCGCATGGCACTCTTTGGGACCATCGAGGGAGGCGGCACGAAATTCGTGTGTGCCGTCGGGACTTCGCCCGGTGATCTCAGGGCCGAGGTCACGTTTCCCA
Organism: Actinomycetes bacterium; assembly: GCA_023336855.1. Lineage (GTDB taxonomy): Bacteria > Actinomycetota > Acidimicrobiia > Spongiisociales > UBA5794 > JAHEEL01. Next base: position 127 of record JAMBLK010000210.1, on the reverse strand, counting down.
CGACTACACCCGAGGAGACGCTCAGCCAAGCGATTTCCTTCCTCTCGCATCATGGTCCGCTCGACGCCATCGGAATTTCCATGTTCGGCCCGCTCGATCTGGATCACTCCTCAGCGACATACGGTTC
>JAMBLK010000209.1 GCA_023336855.1 Actinomycetes bacterium | reverse complement strand
TCGTAGCCTTCGGTGACATCCGGCCCGGTTCCGACCGACGCACAGAAGCACGTCGCGGCGGGTTCGGTGCAGTTCACGGCGACCGTGAACGACTTCTTCCGTCGCTCGGTATAGATGCCGTCCTCGACCGGCAGGTACACGTCGTCCTGGATCTTCAGCGCCGCGACTTCACATGGACGTGCTCCGAAGAACGCGTAGCTCGGCGCCTCCTCGGGTTCAACGGTCTCGAATCCGTCTTCGGTTCGGAGTCCTTTCCAGAACACCGTCCCCGATGGCGTGAGGAACTGTTTCCACGACTGAGGTCCGACGACGTACCCGAAAAGAGCATCGTCGCCACGGTCCTCGAGTCGGTAGGTTCCGGCTTCCTGTCGGTCACGTATGCCGACCGGCAGGTCGGCGGTCGACGTGATCGTGTCGTAGAGAATGGTCTGGCTGCGAACGGTCGGACCGACCACTTCGTAGCTTCGATCGATGAGTGCGGTAATGAGAGCGTCGACGCCCTCACGATCAATGACGAGTGTTTCTGTCACGGCTCCATCCCGGGATACTCCGTCACACGCTACGAACTGCGACCGAAGCGGTATAGGGTCGGAGGTCTTACGTAGAGGGCCGTTCGGCCCTATCGCAGATCTCAGGCACGCTAAGGCGGTTGCCCGATAGCCTTCCGGTCGTGGATCCCGTACGACGCTTCGGAAAACCATCCCTTCGCCGGCCGCGCGCGGTCCTCGCGTTCGAAGGATGGAACGACGCATGCGACGCCGCCTCCGGCGCCCTGCGGCATCTGCTGGAGCGCCGCCACATCCAGCGACCCTTCGCGATCATCGAATCGGAGGAGTTCTTCGATTTCCAGGAGCACCGTCCCTCGGTCACCGTCCAGGACGGCTCCATCCAGGCCATGACATGGCCTGAGACACGCTTCTACGCTATCGAGCGACCCGATCAGGATCACGACCTCGTCATCGTCGTCGGAGACGAACCGACGTTCCGCTGGAAGACGTTCGCCCGCACTGTGGCCGCCGTCCTCGCAGACAACGGCGTCGAATCGGTCACGATGCTCGGCGCCTACATCGGGTCGGTCACGCACTCGGCGCCGGTGCCTCTCTCAGGCGTCGTCACGGATCCGTCCTCCCTCGAGTCGATAGCACTGCCGCCAACCGACTACGAAGGGCCAACGGGAATCGTTACCGTGCTCGGCGAGGCGTGCAAGGAAGCCGGCATCCCGGCAACGAGCATCTGGGCGGCAACACCGCACTACCTCGCTGCGAACCCGAATCCAATGGCGATGCGAGCACTGCTCGCCAAAGCCGGAGAGATCGTCGGATTCGACGGCGACAGCCAGGAACTTCGGGACATGGAGACCGAGTTCATCCTCCAGGTCGACGAGGCCGTCGCAGATTCGGACGGTCTCGCCGAGTACGTTCGTGAAGTCGCCGAGGAAGGCCGTCAGATGGACCCTGAACGAACCGGTGATCTCGTCGACGAGATCGAGAACTTCCTCAAAGACGTGTGACCCGGCTTCGCCGGGAGTAGTCAGTACTGAGTAGTCAGTACTGAGTGATCGTCGAAGACTCTGCTACACCCTGGACCGGATACCGGATACCGAGTACTCAATACTCTGTACCCAGTACGTCGGCAGCGCCACTACTTCTTGGTCTTGTGGCGATTCGCCTTGATGCGCTTGCGATACTTGTGCTTGCTCATCTTCTTCCGACGCTTCTTGATCAGCGAACCCATGCAGGAGACCTCACTCGGTGTATTCGGGAACCGGTTCCGACGGCGGCAAGACCGAGCCGGAGCCCATAAGGTTCGCGGAGGATAGGCCGTTACGCAAACAGGCGTCACTTTCAAGCCTCGGAAACCAGCTTCGCGTTCACTTGTAGAATCCCCGGATGCGTCCAATCATCGGCGTCACATCCCAACCGAAGCAGGCGATCAGCTCCTCCGGCAGTCTCGATTCGCACGTCATCGGACACACCTATACCGACTCCGTACTCCGAGCGGGCGGCATCCCTGTGATCCTCCCCCCAATAGCGAACGAAGACGTGGCGACGCTCGTCGACCGCCTCGACGGCATCGTCTTCACCGGTGGAGGAGACATGGATCCCGGACGATATGGTGAAGAGCCGCACCCCGAGGTTCGCAAGGTCAACCCAGCCAGAGATGAGTTCGAGCTCCTCCTCGTCCATGAGGCGAAGGAACGTCGTCTCCCGGTTCTGGCGATCTGCCGCGGCCTCCAGGTCGTGACTGTCGCTCTCGGCGGCACACTCATCCAGGACATTCCGTCTGTCATCGGCTCAACGGATCACGGAGTCATAGGCGACGCCGTGTATGAGGCTCATCAGCCGATCACGATCGAGGCCGGCTCCGACATCGCCAAAGCCGTTGGCAAGACAGAACTCATGGTCAATTCCATCCATCACCAGGCGGTGAAGGACCTTGCCCCGGGATTTCGTGCGGTCGCCTGGGCTGATGACGGTGTGATCGAAGGGATCCAGCACGAAGATGACGAGTGGCCGTTGCTGGCTGTCCAGTGGCATCCCGAATTCCTCGGCGACAACTGCGACGAGGCGTCGCATCGCCTGTTTGAGGCCTTCATCGAGTCGATCCTGCTCTCTCATCCCGAGACCGACTGGACACCACACGACGCGACGATCGGCTGCTAGAAGCAAATCTCTAGCGCAGGCCCTCGTAATCGACGGCGAGTACGCGAACGGCTCCTGCTTCGCCAAGCACGCCACTGAGAGCATCGATGACGGATTCCTTGGTTTCCTCCGTGACCAGGGCGAGCGTGGTCGGTCCGGCGCCCGACCACGCCGCATGGAGAGCGCCTGCCCTTCGCGCCGCCTGGATCATCGACGTCGTGACCGGAGAGAGTGGGGCCCTTGCCCCTTCGTGGAACTCGTCGCCCTCCGTTGCGGCGAACGCCTCGGGGTTTCCGGTTCGGAGAGCCTCCACAAGAAGGACCACTCTCGACACGTTACGAACGGCGGCCTGTAGCGGGACGTCCGTCGGCACGACTTCCCGTGCCTGCTTCGTTGATAGAGGCGTATCGGGAATACCGACAATCGGAATGAGGTGTTCATTCATCTCGAGGGGATGGGGCCCATTCGATCCGACGGCCATGAGACCACCCCAGATGGCCGGCGCAGCGTTGTCCCCATGACCTTCGATCGCCGTGATGATCTCGTAGATCTCGCTCCTCACCGGCTCAACACCAAGCGCCCGCTGGGCGGCGGCTGCTGCTGCGGTGGTGACCGCCGATGAGGATCCCAGGCCGCGAGCCCGGGGGATTGCGTTGTCCACAGTGAGGGCCATGGGACGATCTACCGCAGCCATCACCGTGTCGAACAGCATGTCCCCTGCGAGGAGGGCGATCGGGCCATCCCCGTCATCGACCGTCATCTGCTCGGCGGGTACCGCTCCAACGACGCATCGCAGGTCGACGGCCAGTCCCAGGACGTCGAATCCGGGACCGAGGTTGCCCGATGATCCCGGCGCCGACGCCTTCATCGATCCACCGGTTCGACGAAGATCCGCGTTGCCGCAGGCACAGCCTCAGCGATCTTCTGCTCGATCTCGACGATCGCCCGCTCGATGTCGTCCCCGCCGATCCCGTCGTCGAAGTCGAGATCCATCGTGACGAGAATCTCGTCCGGAGACAGTTGCATCGTCAGCAGCCGATCGACGGTTCTCACCTCGCCAACCGACAGCACGGCGGTACGGATCTTCGCCCGGTCCTCCCTGGTTGCCGACTCCCCGATCAGGAGCGACTTCATCTCAATGGCGAGGACCCATGCGACACCACCCAGGAGTACGCCGATGAGCACTGATGCGACTCCATCCCATAGGCCGTTTCCTGTCAGATCCGCCGCGATGAGGCCTGCCGCGGCGATGAAGAGTCCGACGATCGCCGCGCTGTCCTCGAACAACACGACGAGCAGCGTTGGATCCTTGGACTCTTTGATCATCTTGGTGACCGTCCGGCCCCCACGTTGCTCGTTGAATTGCTTCAGTGCAGGACGGAACGCGATGAACCCTTCGAACAGCGCAGCAATGGCCAGCACACCGAGCGAGAACCAGAGACCTTCGTCACCCTGCTCGTGGGGGCTCCGGATCCTGTTGATGCCGGTGGCGACCGAGAGTGCCGACCCCCCGACGAACAGAAAGACCGCAACCATGAAACTCCAGAAGTACATCTCCTTGCCGTACCCGTAGGGGTGCTGCACGTTCGCGTCGTGGCGCGATACGGCATGCCCGCGGAGGAGGAACAGTTGGTTCCCGGAGTCCGCGAGCGAGTGGATGCCTTCGGAGAGCATTGCGCTGCTGCCCGAGATCGCGGCAGCGATGAACTTCGTGATGGCGATTCCGACGTTCGCGATGAGCGCAAGGATCACGAGTCGTTTGGATTCCGCAGCCATTCCGTGGAGCGTAGTGGCGTGACCGTTCGCGATCGATCAGTCCCGCGTCATGATGCCGGAGAGACCCTCGGCGAACGGCGACCGGTCTCCGAGCAGATCAGAGCCCGGTCCAACGGCATCTCTTCCGAATCGCTCCCGCAGATCGTCGACGGCGGCGTCGAGAGCCTGGAGTTCCAACTCACGAGGGCTTCCGCCGACGAGGTCGCCGTCGAACAGGGGGAGTTCGAGTTGGAGCGGCGAGGCCGGCACGAGATTCGACATCGAGATACCCAGGAGACTGAGCCCTCGGTCGGGGAACTCGTCGAGTACACCATCGGTCAGATCGAGGGCTGTTCGGTAGAGAACAGCGCTCGACGCGCTGGCCGTCCTCATCGTCATCGACCGGGTGATCGACTCGAGGTCCCGGAACCGGGCACGTAGCGTGATCGTGCGCCCTGCGCGCCCCTTCCGTCGCAAGCGAGCACCGACCCTTGAAGACAGTCTCGCCAGAATACCACGCAGGAACTCCCGATCCCGATGCTCACCACCGAACGCCCGCTGGGCCCCGACCGACGATGACCGGCTCCCGGGAAGGACCCCTCTGGGGTCGCGATTCCATGCAAGAGAGTGGAGATGACGGGCACGGTACGACCCCATCCTCGACGCGAGCAGCGTCGTTGGCGCACGGGCGAGGTCGCCGATCCGGCTGATGCCGAGCGAGTTGAGTCCTTCGAGGGTCACCGGACCCACACCCCACAGGTGATCTACGGAGAGAGCGTGGAGAAAGTGGATCTCCGTCCCCGGTGCCACGATCAGCGAACCGTCGGGCTTCGCAACCCGGCTGGCGATCTTCGCCAGGAACTTGGTTCTGGCTCCTCCGACCGATATGGGGAGTCCGGTCTCGATCCGCACCCGGTCCCGGATCAACTCTGCGATGCGAGCCGGTGACCCGAACAGATGGCCAGCGCCCGACACGTCCAGGAATGCCTCGTCGATCGAGACTGGTTCGACGAGTGGCGTGAAATCCCGGAACACTTCGAAGACACGATCGCTGTATTCGACGAAGTCGCCGAAGTTCCCGTCGACGACGATGAGTCCCGGGCATCTGCGGCGTGCCTCTCCGATGCGCATGGCACCAGTAACACCCATCGCCCGAGCCTCATAGGTTGCGGAGAGCACCACTCCGCCGCCGACCGCGACGGGTTTCCCCACCAGATCGGGGTGACGAAGGAGCATGACCGACGCGTAGAACGCGTCGAGGTCTGCATGGAGGATGTTCGGCTCGCCGTCGGATCCCATGACGGCATCGTGCCATCCGGGTGTGACAGAAAGATTCTCGCTGCGCTCACCGTACCCGGTAGTCGGTCGTCGGTACTCAGACGGAGACGAGTTCCTGCGTCGAGGTGTCATCAGCCCCACCAGCTTCGGACTCTGGCGTAGATTTCGGCAGGATTCGGCCGTTTTCTACGCCAGAGTCCTGACGTAGGGGGCGGCGGACCAACCAGATCGCGGCCGCAACCGCTGCGGCGATTGCCGCGACGATGAGGAACACGTGGAGGTTGCTCTCCACGAGAATCGACCCACTTTGGCGCAGCGGGGATCGACCACCGTCGGGGTCGAGTGCCCATCCACCGATCCTGAACAGCGCCGCGAATGACAGCGCAGAGAATGAGACGCGCGTCGCAAGCGACCGAACCATGGGCCAGCGTTCCTCGGACAGGGCGACAGCAGCAACCGCCGCGACGGTGAGCATCACGGCTGCGATCACAACTCCCCGCGTGAGGACTCCCCTCGCCTGGTCGGTGACGACACCGACCGATACCGCCTCGCCTGTGTCAAGCGCGACGGGATCAAGATTTTCCACTGCTGCTTCGACCGCACCCACCGGGACTTCGAGACCCTGATCGGCGAGCTCAGACACGACCTCAGGCACGAGTGGCGTGAGCGCTGCGGCAACGTCGATGCTGGAATCGGCTCCCGGTGGAGCGATCAGAGCACGAACAACGTCGTCGATCAGCGTGTCGATGGCCCCGGCAGCAGCGGGATGTGCGCGGACCTCTTCGAGCACCTGCTCAGCCTCCGCGTCGGTGATCCTGGTTGTTGCGGCAAGGCCGGAGCCGATCCAGTCATACACCCGCTCGGTCACGAGATCCGCAGACAGCGCAGCCTCGGTGGACCGGGCGATCACATCGTCATCCACGGTGACGGCGCGTCCCCACAGGCCGACGAGCAGCAGCGTCGTCGAGAGGCCGAATACCCAGAGCGCCCACGGAAGCGTGAGCCTGCGAGCGGCCAGCAATCGGCCCGGAGGCGATATGGAATCGGTTTGATGGTTCATGAACAACGCCCCCGGATCGAACACGGGGGCCTGCAAACAGGGTATCGGAGATGCGAAATAGGAGCACTCTCCCGGCCGAGCACTCCACGCTCGCTACCGTCATCATCGTGAACGACTTGGACTTCGTTGAGATACTCGATCTGGACCGTCTGCTGGTGCTGATGGTCCTGGCGATCGGTGTTGCGATGCTTGCAGGGAACGGTTTCGCCGTCTGGCAGCATCGCAAGGGGGACAAGCCGAAGGGTGAGAAGGGTGAGTTCAGGCCGTCCCGGGCCTACTGGCTGATCGCCGTCGGCCTCATCATGACGACCTGGGGCCTCTTCTCCTTCTGACCGCAGACGGGACGGCAGCGCTACAATCACGTCGTCCTGCGGGTGTAGTTCAATGGCAGAACATCAGCTTCCCAAGCTGAATACGGGAGTTCGATTCTCCTCACCCGCTCCAATCGAGTGATGCTGGTAGCGTCGGATCAGTCTCTCAGAAACGGAGGAAGAGACAATGGGTGACTTCCTGAAAGGCCTCGTCGTGTTCGCCGTGGCGTTCGCGCTGTTCACGTTTCCCGCCACCTGGCTGCTGATGCTGTTCTTCGGCAACATCGGCATGGAGCTGTCGTACATGGCGACACTGCCACTCGGCATTCTCGGCTCAGTGCTCCTCGGTGGTGTGACCAGCAGAACCTGGTAGACCCGAAGCGGTCCTGGACCGCCCAGCACCGAGAATCCGTATCATCCATAGGCGCTTCGTCATGGGCTGGTCGCTCACGATGCCGTAGCTATGGTCCGGACTCTTCACATCAACGTAACGCCCGAAAGCCGGGATCGCAGAACCGGAAGGTT
>JAMBLK010000208.1 GCA_023336855.1 Actinomycetes bacterium | reverse complement strand
TCGAAGAGGTACGCGACGGACCCGGGCTCACCGAGACTCCCACCGTTCTTCGTGAACGTCGAGCGAACCTCGGCCGCTGCACGGTTGCGGTTGTCCGTCAGAATGTGGACGTAGAGGGCGACCCCACCCGGTGCGTAGCCCTCGTACCAGAACTCCTCGTAGTCGACGCCATCGGCGTCGCCGCTGCCGCGGGCTACCGCTCGCTCGATGTTGTCCCTCGGAACGGAGGCATCCTTCGCCTTCTGGATTGCCGTAGCAAGAGACGCGTTGCCATCGGGGTCGCCGCCGCCCGTCCTGGCTGCGGCCTCGATGCCCTTGATGAGCTTGGCAAACAACTTCCCCCGCTTGGCGTCTTGACGCCCCTTGCGGTGTTTGATGTTTGCCCACTTCGAATGTCCGGACATCAGCGCTCCTCGGCGAGATCGATCAGCATGGTGTGGAGACGGTCGTCGGCCGTCAACTCAGGGTGGAAAGACGCCGCAAGGATACGGTCCTGTCGTACCACAACCGCATGTTCTCCTCCCCCATCCGGGGCTTCCACCGTCGCAAGGACCTCGACATCGGCGCCCACCTTCTCGATCCATGGCGCTCGGATGAAGACCGCTCGCATAGGGTTGGAGAGACCGGTGATTCGAAGATCAGCCTCGAACGACTCAACCTGTCGACCGAACGCGTTCCGTTCCACGATCACATCGAGCACTCCAAGTTGAGGTTGATCGGCGCCGGTCGTCCCGGAGGCGAGGAAGATCATGCCGGCGCACGTTCCGAACACCGGCATGCCGCCGGCGATGCGGTCGCGAATCGGATCCATCAGCCCGTAGATGGTCGCGAGGCGACCGATCGTTGTGGATTCGCCTCCCGGGATGATCAGTGCATCGACACCAGCGACTTCGTCAGCCGTCCTGACCTCGACGCCGTCGTGGCCCAAGCGCGAAACGACCGCGAGATGTTCCCGGAAGTCCCCCTGGAGGGCAAGGGCACCGACCTTCACGTCAGTCGCCCCGGTCCTGCATCCGCTCTGATGCGGGCATCGTGTCGACGTTGATGCCGACCATTGCCTCACCGAGGCCGGCCGACACCGAAGCGATCTTCGCTGCATCCTTGTAGAACGTCGTGGCTTCGACGATCGCCCGGGCACGAACGTCGGGGTCACCGGACTTGAAGACGCCGGATCCCACGAATATGCCGTCGCAGCCGAGTTGCATCATCAACGCCGCATCGGACGGCGTCGCGATGCCGCCGGCTGCGAAGTTCACGACGGGCAACTTCCCCGACGCTGCGACCTCTTTCACGACCTCGATCGGGGCCCTCAACTCCTTCGCAGCGTTCATCAGCTGATCCGGTCCGAGTGTGGTGAGCCAACCGATCTGCGTGTTCATGAGGCGCATGTGACGCACGGCTTCCACAACGTTGCCGGTTCCGGGTTCGCCCTTCGTGCGGATCATCGCCGCGCCCTCGCCGATACGGCGGAGTGCCTCGCCGAGATCCTTCGCCCCGTTGACGAACGGAACGGTGAAAGATCGCTTGTCAACGTGGAATTCGTCGACGGGTGTCAGAACCTCTGATTCGTCGATGTAGTCGACACCGAGAGATTCGAGGACGCGAGCTTCGACGAAGTGACCGATGCGTGCCTTTGCCATTACCGGAATCGACACGGCGTTGATGATCTCTGTCACCTTCGCCGGGTCTGCCATGCGAGCCACACCACCGAGCGCCCGAATGTCCGCGGGGACGCGTTCGAGCGCCATCACGGCGACGGCGCCGGCTTCCTCAGCGATCTTCGCTTGGTCGGCATTGACGACGTCCATGATGACGCCGCCCTTCAGCATCTCGGCCAACCCTCGCTTCACGCGATCGGTGCCGTGCTCGGTCGTAGTATCCACGGTGCTCTCCTCGGTGTCCTTCTGGTCAAGTCTACCGACGGGTGACCCCGTAGAACCGGTAGCCCGAGAGCGTCAGCGACGGGCGATCGCGTCCTCATATGCAGCGACATACTCGGAGGCGACCGACGATCCATCGAAGCGCTGAACCTGATCTACGGCGGCCGCTCCGAGCACGCCTGCCGTCGTAGGAGCGAGGAGGAGTTCGATGATCTGTCGGGCCAGTTCATCCGAATTTCCAGGCGCCACGAACCTCGCAGCCCTACCGGCCACGTGCACGAATGCGGGGATCGTCGACGCCACGATCGCACACCCAGAGGCCATCGCTTCGGCCAGGATGATGCCGAAGCTCTCTCCTCCGAGGTTGGGAGCGCAGAACACGGACGCGCTGCTGAGTTCGTTCTCCTTTGTCTCATCGCCCACCCAACCGAAGAACTCGACGCCTTCGATCGGTTGATCGCGCGAGGCGCCGAGAACGCTCAGTGCCGCGTCCGGAACAGCCTCTCGCACGGTTGGCCATGCTTCGAGGAGGACCGGCAATCCTTTCCGCTCGTCATCACGACCGAGGAAGGCAACCTTTCCGGGAATCTTCGGGCCCGTCTTGTACCGGGAGACGTCGATCCCGTTGGGGACGATCCGGTACTCGACGACACCATCGATCGAACTCCCAGCGATCGGACTCACCGCCGTGATGACAGCGGCATTCCGAACGGCGAGACGTACACCACTCCGTCCGTGGCGGTACAGACGACGTACCCATCGAGGCGGATCGGCATGAAAGGTCGCGACCTTCGCCGGCCCTTCGACCCGCAGCGCTGCAGGTGAGACCGCCGGCATCAGCGGCTCGTGGACATGGATGACATCGACATCGAAAAGCGCCACCGTGAGTTCGCGGCCGACTCGCGGATCGAGCCGAATCGGCGTCTCCGCCCGATTCGCTGGTATGACGGTGGTAGGCCCGAGAAGAATCGCACCGTCGGGTCCTTCGATTCCCGGTCCGACGATTCGCGGCTCGTGGCCGGCGTCGCTCAGCCATCCGGCGAGGCGAATTACCTGATCCTGGACACCACCCGGTCGACCGAGGTCGTATGGGGAGACGAGCCCGATCTTCATCCTTCGGCGTCCTCAGCCACCCGGTCGGATGGCCAATTCGGCGAGAAGAGGTGCCAGTCGGTCGGTTTCTCACGGATGAGTTTCTCGTACGCGTGGGCAATCGCCTGGGTGCCGAGCCGAATGCGCTCCGATCGATCATCGGCTTCCGGAATCGGAACCTCCGGCTGGCATGGAAAGTAGTGCCCGGCGCCGTCGAATTGCGATCCGATCGGGAAGATGGCGGCCCCGGTCATAAGCGCCAGCGACACCGGTCCCGCCGGCATTGTGGTCTTCTCGCCGAAGAACTCGACCTCGATGCCGCGTCCGGTGACGTCGCGATCGGCGACGAGTGCGACGACCTGCGCGTTCTTGAGCGCTCTCACCAGCGACGTCGTTGTGGAGCCCCTGCCCGCGACGATGATCTCGATGCCGTATGCCGCTCGCGTCTTCACGAACCAGTCGGTGATCCGGTGGTTTGGAAGGTCTTCTGCGACGGAGAGCACGTGCAAGTCGAGCGTCTCGGCGAGCGATCCGGCGACTTCCCAGTTCCCCATGTGAGGAACGACGAAGATGATCCCTCTCCCCTGGCCCTTGGCCTCGAAGACGTCATCGAGACCCGTCACGCGTGTCCCGCGAATGACCTGATCTTTGCGTCTCGGCCGGAACCAAAACACCTCTGCCCAGTAGCGTCCGTATGAGGCGAACATGGCGCGCCCGGCGGCAGTGATCTCGTCTTCGCTGGGTTCTGGCCCCATCACGCGGCGCATGTGCCGTCGCAGAAGGCCCATCTTCTTCCCCGCAACATACGAGAGTCCCATTCCGAGGCCACGCCCGGTGGCGCTCACAGCCGGAGCGGGCAAAAGCCCGAAGAGACCGGACAGGACCCGGTAGAGCAGATAGCCCGGAAGACCCTTCACCCCGGGAGCTGCTGCCAGGTCTTGCGGATCCGCTGTAGCACGGTCAGACCGGTCAGGACGACGAAGATCCAGAGCATCGGGATGAGCACCGCGAGACCGAATCCGGCCAGGATGGTGCCCCATATGGCGAGCAGCATGCGTTCAGCGCGGCCCATCCAGCCACCGCGGCCCTCAGCGCCCCAGGACTCGGCCTTCGCCCGAACATAGGGCACGAGCAGCGAGAACGCCAGCGCAACGAGAACAAGGATCAGAGCCACCGGATCGTCGCGGAGATACACACCGAGACCGATCCAGAATGCGATCTCTCCGAACCGATCGGACATCGTGTCTATGAACGCGCCACGGTCCGATGCCGTGCCCTTGAGCCTGGCCAGCGGCCCATCGAGGGCATCGAGAAGCACCCCGAAGCCGGCAACGAAACCCCCCTGCCACAGCAACCCATTCGCGATCATGGCGGCACCACCGATCGTGATGGCGAGGCCGAGAATCGTCACCATCATGGGCGTCACACCGATCTTCGCGAGACCGCGCGCGATCGGCTGCAGAATGGGTGCAACCTTCTTCCTGGCTTTGAGATCGATCATCTAGGGCCTTTCGACAGTGGCGAAGGTACCACACGATTCGGCGCAGTCCACACTCGATACACTGTCATGATCATATGACATCGACGGTCAGCCGATGCGCCGCTACGCGAAGGATGTGATGCCATGGTCGATCGCCATGCCCAACTGAGGCTCGACGGGACCGAGCACGAACTCCAGATCCACGAACCCACCATCGGAAACAGGGGTCTCGACATCTCCAAGCTCCGTGGTACCACGGGTGACGTCACCTATGACCCTGGGTTCGCGAACACCGCCGGGGCGAAGTCCACGATCACCTACATCGACGGCGGCGCAGGCATTCTGCAGCACCGCGGGTACGCAATCGAAGATCTTGCAGCGAATGCAACGTTCCTCGAAGTGGCCTACCTGCTGTTGTTCAAGAAGCTTCCAAATGAAGCCGAGCTCTCGGTATGGAAAGACTCGGTGCGGAATCACACGCTCATCAATGAGGAGATGAAGCGCTTCTTCGACGCCTTCCCGAGGAGTGCCCACCCGATGGCGATCCTGTCGTCGGCCACGACAGCGAGCTCAACCTTCTACGAGGAGTTCCTCGATCCGACCGATGAAGCGTCGTTCCACGAGAGCGCGCTTCGTCTCATGGCGAAGATGCCGACGATCGCGGCTTGGTCCTATAAGAAGTCAATCGGGATGCCGTACACCTATCCGAAGAACTCCCTCGGCTACGTCGAGAACTTCATCCACATGATGTTCCACATACCGGCCGTTGAAGAGTCCTCCATCGATCCGGCGATCGCCAAAGCGCTGAACGTGCTGCTCGTTCTCCATGCCGATCATGAGCAGAACTGCTCGACGGCCACCGTACGTGGCGTCGGATCAAGCCAGGCGAACCTGTTCGCCTCGGTTTCGGCCGGCATCGACGCGCTGTGGGGTCCCCTCCACGGTGGCGCCAATCAGCGCGTCATCGAGATGCTGCAGAACATCGTTGACGATCCCGACGCGACGGCGACATCCATGATCGCCCGGGCAAAGGATCCGAACGATTCGTTCCGGCTCATGGGATTCGGTCACCGGGTCTACAAGAACTACGACCCGCGAGCGAGGGTGCTCCGCGCCTATGCGGACGAAGTACTCGACGCCGTTGGAATCACGGACCCGCTCTTCGACATCGCCAAGGAGCTCGAGCAAACCGCATTGGAAGACGACTACTTCATCGAGCGCAAGCTCTTCCCGAATGTCGACTTCTACAGCGGTCTCATCTTCAGGGCTCTGAACATCCCCACCAGGATGTTCACCGTGATGTTCGCCATCGGCCGACTCCCCGGCTGGATGGCCCAGTGGAAGGAGATGACGGAGGATCCGGACACCCGAATCATGCGTCCACGCCAGATCTACGTTGGCGACATCGACAAGACGTACGTGCCGATCGAAGACAGGTAGTCAGGTCGCCTCCGACGACGTGCTGAGTATCGAATAGGAAGGGGCCGGTCCATGCGGACCGGCCCCTTCCTCTGATCTACTGATCTACTGATCTACTGATCTACTGATCTACTGATCTACTGATCTACTGATCTACTGATCTACTGATCTAC
>JAMBLK010000207.1 GCA_023336855.1 Actinomycetes bacterium | reverse complement strand
CCGCGATGTCTGTGTTCGTTGCCTGGGGACGATTCGGGCCTGAATCGTTCTGAACGGCGCAGACGTCTCTCGTCCAGAGTGAGGGTCGGCCGGATTCTGGCCGACCCCCACCTCATTTCCCTTCGGCGGCGGCGTGTCTATCGTCACCGGATGAACCGCACCATCGATACGCTTCTCCTTCTCGCCTTGCCCGCGTCTGGCAAGTCGGAGCTCCGGCGGTACCTCGCTCACCTCGAGCCGGAGATCGCCGAGACGGACCTCCACCTCGGACCGACCGTCCAACTCGACGACTACCCGTACGTGCACCTGATGCGTCGCATCGGTCAGGAGTTGCAGGCTATGGGTGAGCCACCGATCTTCTTCCGAGACGATGCAACTCCATTCGCGGAGCCCCGGGACTGGGGGACGCTCGTTCATCTCGTGAACGAGGATTACCAACTCCTCGGCATCTCTCCGGAGCGACCCCGGTCCGCGGCCGGATGGCTCTTCGATCGGATCGATCGTGCTCGTCTCGCCGTCGGAGCGGCGCCGGATCTAGGCCGGATCGACGCGTCTGTTCGTGACAGACTCGAGCAGGCGCTCGAGTCCGAGGTCGGGGAGGCGTGGGAGGAGTTGGCGGTTGTGGCGGCGTCGTGGCGTGAAGGCGATACCGTCATCATCGAGTTCGCCCGGGGAGGTCCAGACGGGGCATCGATGCCGCTCAAGCCGCCCCACGGGTACACGTACTCGCTCGGTCAGCTCTCGCCGGAGATCCTGTCCCGGGCGACCATTCTCTACGTATGGGTTACTCCCGAGGAGAGCCGCCGTCGCAACGACGAGCGGGCACGGCCGGGTCGAGACGGGGACGCCTCGATCCTTCACCACGGCGTCCCTGAAGCGGTGATGCTCGGCGAGTACGGCTCGGACGATCTTCCGTGGCTCATCGAGCAGGGCGGGGGAGATGCGGTTCGGATCGGAACCGGAGACGCTGCGACGGTGATCCCGACCGCTGTGTTCGACAACCGAACCGACCACACCTCGTTCCTCAGGACGGATCCCGAACTCTGGTCGCAGGACCAGGTCGGGGCGCTTCATGAGGAGCTTCGGAACGCCTTCGGCAAGCTCACGGCGTAGGGACCGGATTCGCCGTTCTATGGGCTGGTGGCGCCGCCGGCGGGGACTGCAACCCTGGGTATGCAGTCGGGTGTGTAGGATGAGCGAACACATGTTCGATGCATCTATACCTGAGGATCCGGCCTGGCTCGACGGGCTCAACGACCGGCAGCGCGAGGCTGTTCTCCACGGAGACGGCCCGCTTCTCGTTATCGCCGGCGCCGGTTCCGGGAAGACTCGCACTCTGGCCAGCCGTGTGGCGCGCCTTGTCGCCGAAGGTGTCCCTGCCGACCGGATTCTCCTGCTCACGTTCACCAGAAGGGCAGCCGCGGAGATGCTTCGCCGTTCGAGTGCCCTCATCTCGGATCGATCGGTCGGCAAGGTCTGGGGCGGCACGTTCCACGCCGTCGCCAATCGTCTGCTCCGCAAATATGGCTCCGCCGTCGGTTTGCAGGACGGATTCACCGTCATCGATCAGTCCGATGTGGCTTCGCTCTTCGGGATGATCCGCACCGAGCTCGGGTTCTCGGGTTCGAAGCAGCGGTTCCCCAAGAAGGAGACGATCGCCGCCGTCTACTCCCGGACGGTGAATGCCAGAACCCCGCTCACCGAGACTGTTGAGAAACGATTCCCTTGGGTCGTTGACCACGTCGACGCGCTGCGGGAGATCTTCCGCACCTACACGACACGGAAGAAGGAGCACAACGTCGTCGACTACGACGACCTTCTCCTCTACTGGAACGCCCTCCTCGATTCGCCTGCGGGAGGCACCGTCCGGAGCCTCTTCGATCACGTGCTGGTCGACGAGTATCAGGACACGAATCGGAGCCAGGCAGAGATTCTCCGATCGTTGTGTGGGCTCGAGGGCAACCTCACCGTCGTCGGCGATGACGCTCAGGCCATCTACTCGTTCCGGGGTGCCACGGTTGAGAACATCCTCGAGTTCCCTGCGGCCTATGAGAACGCGACCGTGGTGACGCTGGAACAGAACTATCGCTCGACGCCCCAGATCCTCAATGCTGCCAACGCCGTCATCGAAGCCT
The DNA here is from genome assembly GCA_023336855.1 of Actinomycetes bacterium. Taxonomy (GTDB): domain Bacteria; phylum Actinomycetota; class Acidimicrobiia; order Spongiisociales; family UBA5794; genus JAHEEL01. The sequence continues at coordinate 2,072 of JAMBLK010000207.1, read as the reverse complement.
CGCCCGAGACGTTCCAGAAGGAGCTCTGGACCGAACGGGCCGCCGGTCGCATGCCGGGTCTCATCACCTGTTTCGACGAGTCCGCCCAGGCGGAGCTCGTCGCCGATCGGGTACTCGATCACCGGGAGGCCGGCATCCCACTCAGGGACCAGGCGGTGTTGTTCCGCACCGGGCACCACTCGGCCGGTCTCGAGATCGAACTCTCACGAAGGAACATCCCGTTCGTCAAGTACGGAGGGCTGCGGTTTCTCGAAGCAGCGCACGTAAAGGACCTGCTCGCCTTGCTGCGCATCCTCGACAATCCGAAGGACGAGTTGGCGTGGGACCGTGTGATCCAGATGATCCCCGGCATCGGTCCCGCCACCACGAGAAAGCTGGTGGATCACCTCGACAGGGAGGCTTCGGAGGCAGGCTCGGATCGTTTGATCGCTCTGACCACCGCGCGATTCCCCGTCGTCTCCGAAGCACGTGAACCGTTGGCTGAGCTCCAGGCGGCGCTCACCGACTGCCGGGCAAGCGCATCATCCGAACCGGGTCCCGCCGAGCAGATCGAACGGTTGATCCCGTTCTGTGCCCTCGTCTTCGACCGTTCCTACGACGACTCTGGCGCCCGACTGGCCGACCTCCAGCACCTCGCCGGTCTGGCCTCCGAGTACGGGACGAGGAGCCGGTTCTTGACAGAGATCACGCTCGATCCGCCGGCCAGTACCAGCGACCTCGCTGGACCGCCCCACCTGGATGATGACTATCTCATCCTGTCGACGATCCACTCGGCGAAGGGTGGGGAGTGGCGCACCGTGTTCGTGATCCACGCCGCAGATGGGAACATCCCATCCGACATGGCGATCTCGGATCCCGGAGGTCTCGAGGAAGAGCGGCGCCTCCTCTACGTCGCACTGACGAGAGCGAAGGATCACCTCCACGTGACCGTTCCGCAGCGGTTCTATCACAAACGGTTCAGCGCCAGTCGGGAGCACTCATACGCCTTGCCGAGTCGATTCCTCGACCCGGCGATGGAGCAGTTCGACGAGATCACGGTGGGGATTGCCCAGCACAGCGACGGGGTGGAGACGCTGGCGTCGGGTGAAGATCCCGTTGCCGACGTGCTGGAAGATCTCTGGCGCTGATCGTCAACCCTCGGGAACCGGCACTTCCGGGAAGTGGGTGATGTCGAGATAACCGGCCTGGATCTCAGCAGCCACAGTGGGGGCGTCCCCGCTACGGATGTATGACACCATGCCGGTCCAGAACGTTCCGGTGCCGACCGCCGGGATCATCGAGTCGGATCCATCCAGTCGGATGACTTCGGCGCTGCTCAGGATCGCGGCCATGCGCCGATCCAGGTCGTCCCCGTAGCCGTCTGTATCGAACGACTGATGTGGTGAGACGAAACCGCCGGCTGCCGCCCATGCAGCACCGGCTTCGGGTGTGGCCAGGTACTGCATCAAGGCGTGTACCTCGGGGCGATCGGTGAATGCGGCGGCGAACTCCCCAGCCGCCAGGATCGGGGGCTCACCACCGTCCATCGACGGGAGTACGAAGACGTCTGTCTCGCTCCCGAGCGTGACCCCACTGGGGAGATGTGCCTGTTGGACCGATCCTTGCCGGTTGAGCAGACAGCGCGGCGGGATTTCGAACATGGGGTCCTGAGCCTCTGTCCAGGGCGTATTGAGGATCCGGTGGGTACCCCCGAACACGCGACCCGGGTGGTGGACGATCTCGCCGAAGGTCTCGAATGCGGCGATGATTCGATCATCCTCGAATGAGAGCTCGTTCGAGACCCACTGGTCATAGACATCGGGTCCGCTCTGTCGCAGCACGATGTCTTCGATCCAGTCGGTTCCGATCCATCCCGTCGCCCCGAAACTCTCGACCGAGAGACACCAGGGGGAGTATCCGTCGGCCTCCATTCGGCTCGTGAGACGCATCATCTCGTCCCAGGTCGATGGCACCTCGTAGCCGCGCTCGGCGAAGACCCGTGACTCGTACCACACGAGGCTCTTGACCGATGCCCTGAACCACACGCTGTACGGGCGGTCCCCAACGACGCCGACCGCTGTTTCCGGATGCTT
>JAMBLK010000206.1 GCA_023336855.1 Actinomycetes bacterium | reverse complement strand
CCGGAGAGCCTCATGTAGTCGAGCGTCCGGTCATCGACGGGGAAGAACCCGACGGTGGCCCCGTACTCGGGCGCCATGTTGGCGATCGTGGCCCGATTCGCGACCGGCATGTCGTCGAGGGCCGGCCCGTAGTACTCGACGAACTTGCCGACGACACCATGCTCGCGCAGGATCTCGGTGATCCTGAGCACCAGATCCGTCGCCGTCGCCCCATCAGGTAGTGTGCCGATGAGCCGGAAACCGACGACTTCCGGGAGCAGCATGTAGATCGGCTGGCCGACCATGACGGCTTCGGCCTCGATGCCGCCGACGCCCCATCCGACAACACCCAGCCCGTTGATCATCGTGGTGTGTGAGTCGGTACCGACGAGCGAGTCGGGGTAGAGCGCGCCGTCACTGTCCCAGACAACCTTGGCGAGATACTCGAGGTTGACCTGATGAACGATTCCGGTTGCCGGCGGAACCACCCGGAAATCATCGAAGGCCGCCTGACCCCACTTCAGGAACTCGTAGCGCTCCATGTTCCTTGCGAACTCCATCTCGGAGTTGATCTGGAGCGCATCCGCAGAGTTGAACGCGTCGACTTGAACCGAGTGGTCAACGACGAGATCGGCCGGAACCTGCGGATTGACCTTGGCTGCCGACGATTCATCTCCGGTCATGCGAACGACCGCCGACCGCATCGCGGCGAGATCGACCACAGCAGGGACACCCGTGAAGTCCTGCAGAACGACTCGGGCGGGCTTGTACGCGATCTCGGTCTCCCCCACCTCCGTGGCAACGTAGCGGGCCACAGCATGAACGTCCGCGTCGGTGACGACACGACCGTCGTGGTTCCTGAGCGCCGATTCGAGGAGAACCTTGATCGAGTACGGCAGTGCGTCGATGTCACCGATGTCGCCGAGGGCGTCGAGTCGGTAGATCAATCGTTCACCGAGCGGAGTGTCGATCGTGCGACGTGCTCCGAAGGGATCGTGGGTGTCGGTCATGGTGCGGCCTCGCAAACATCTCGCGGTCGTGGTCGTATCGAATCGGGCACATGATATCCCCACCGATGACATGCCCCCGCCCGTCGCCTGACACGACCTCCGCACGACGAGACAAGCAGTCCCGGTACGGCCCTCAGAGCGGTCGATATCGGGTTCCGCTCATTACCTTCCAGCCATGCTCAGCTCTCTCTCTTCCCACAGCTTGCGCACCGCTCTGATGGCCCTCCTCGTCGTTGTCGCACTCGTTGGAACGGCGTGTTCGAGCTCAAGCGCTTCGACTGATGGTCTCCCCGACCTCGAGGACGTACCCGGTGCCGAGGCATCTCCCGAAAACGGAGACACGGCACCCGACTTCACGGTCATGACCCTTGACGGGGCGGGATTCACCCTCTCCGAGCATCTCGAGAATGACGGCCGACCGGTGTTCCTCAACATGTGGGCGTCGTGGTGTCCTCCTTGTCGGGCGGAGATGCCCGACATCGACTCCGCGTCAGAATCGCACGAAGATGTGAAGTTCATCGGAATCGCAGCCAACGATGATCCCGTTGAAGCCGCTGGGTTCGCCACGTCGATCGACATCGGATACACGATCGGGTTCGATGAGCAGGGCGTGGTAGCCCAGACTTACAAAGTGATCGGTCTGCCGGCCTCGTACATCATCTCATCCGACGGAGTCATCCTCGAACGGATCTTCGGCTCAGTCACTGAAGCCGAGATCGACGCAATCCTGACCCGGTGGTTTTCTTAGATCGGTTGTCGGTTGTCGGT
>JAMBLK010000205.1 GCA_023336855.1 Actinomycetes bacterium | reverse complement strand
TCTACTCTTCAAAACATGGAACCGCTCATCACCCCCGCCGAATCGAACCGTCTCGACATGGCTTCGGACGTCCCAGCCGCGATGCTCATGGAGCGGGCCGGCCTCGGCGTGGCGCTGACGGCCGTCGAGATGGGGATCGGGTACGGAGATCGAGTCCTGATCCTCGCCGGGAAGGGGAACAATGGTGGAGACGGGTACGTAGCGGCCAAGCACCTCGCTCGAAGGGGCATCCAGGTAACGATTCGCTCGCTCGGATGTCCACGAGGTGACGGTGGTCCCGCACGGGCTGCGGCCGTCGCAGCCGTGCGAGCCGGGGCCCGCGTCGGCCCGCTCGAAGATCCGGTGCCGGCCGATCTGATCATCGATGCGGTGTTCGGTGTCGGATTCAGCGGCGCGTTGCCCGAGGCGGTCGTCCCGTGGACCCGGATCGATGTGCCGGTCCTCGCCGTCGACGTTCCCTCCGGTCTCGATGCAGCCACCGGAACCGTTCAGAACGCGGCGTTCTACGCCGACGCCACCGTCACCTTCCAGGCCGCGAAGACCGGCCACGTGCTCGGCGATGGACCCGAACGGGTGGGCGAGTTGTTCATCGTCGACATCGGGCTGGGCGATCCTCGCCCCGAGCTGATGCTCTGCGAAGACGTCGACGCTCCGCAGCCGGTGCGCACCAGGCATGCGCACAAGTGGTCCGTCGGCTCGGTCGCCGTCGTCGGGGGATCGCCGGGAATCACGGGTGCGGCGATGCTCGCAGCGCGCTCCGCGCTCGCCGCCGGCGCAGGCGCAGCGACGGTCATCTGCCCCGGCGCTCTCCAACCGATCTACGCCTCCATGGACGCAGGCGTGATGAGCCGTGGGGTGGGGGACGGCGAGCGATTCACCCGCGACGACGTCGACTCCGTCCTCGCCGCAGCCGAACGCTACGACGTGCTTGCCCTCGGCCCGGGCCTCGGCCGGGTCGGTCGGGGCTTCGTCGAAGCGCTTCTCGAGCGCTGGGACGGCCCGATCGTCCTGGATGCGGATGGGCTGAACGCCCTTGAGGGCCCGGACGGTCTCGAGAGCGGATCCGAACTGATCATCACTCCGCACGCCGGGGAGTTCACCAGGCTCACCGGGAGAGCCGCCACATACGGCGCGGCCGGGAACCTGGCCCGCGAGAGCGGCGCCGTCGTCCTTCTCAAGGGGAACCCAACGTACGTTGCCGCGAGTGACGAGATGTGGGTCGTCACCTCGGGGGGTCCCGAATTGGCAACGATCGGTACCGGTGACGTGCTGACCGGGATGGTGGCCGCCTATGTGGCAGGAGGGCTCCCGGGTGCTGTGGCGGCACGATCGGCTGCCTTCCACCACGGGTCGGCGGGAGCCCGGCTGGCCGGGTCGGGGACCGTCACCGCGTCGGCACTCGCTTCGGAGATCGGTCGTCGGCAGGGATCGTGAACGCGGGAATGCCCATCACCACGAGGGGTTGTTCTCACCGACGAGAGGAATCGCACCGGAAATAGGGTCTTTCTCCCCTGGTCAATTCGGCGCGTGTTCTCAACCTCGCTATGCTCCCGCTCATCCGGGGTGCGGAGACGTCATCGACGTGACGCACATGGGCATCACAAATCGCATCATCGCTGAAGAGGAATTGGGGAGGACCATGTCCGTCGAGCGCAACACCGATGACTTCGATGCGACCTTCAGACCTAGAGGAACATGGGCTCTCGTACTGATGTTCGGGGTCCTCCTGTTCGTTCTGTGGATGTCGGTGTATCTCATTCTGTTGAGCAAGGGAGTCAACACGTGAGTGACGCCCCCGAGCAGAACATCCACATCGACCCGTACGAGCGGACCTGGATTCGAATCTCGATCGGATTCCTCATCTTCTTCATCATCATGATCGTCGTCGCCGGGCTGGCCCTGGGTATCCAGGTGCCGACCGATGAAGGCCGGGTCAACCCGAACACCCTCGATGCCGAATTGCCGTGGTCCGAGCCAGGGCTTCGCGAGATCGTTCCCGGCGAGGAGTACGAGGTCTACATCGTGGCAAGCAGGTTCAGTTTCAACCCCAGGGAGATCACGGTCCCGAAGGGCGCCAAAGTCACCTTCTGGGCCACCTCCTCAGACGTGCAGCACGGGTTCGCCCTCGAAGGCACCAACGTCAACATGATGGTGATTCCCGGCCAGGTCTCGAAGCTCTCGGCGACGTTCGACGAACCGGGGGAATACAACTACATCTGTCATGAGTATTGCGGACTCGGTCATGCCGCCATGTTCGGCACCGTCACGGTCGAGTCGTAGGCGGGGAGGACGAAATGATCGAAGACCGAGTTACACAGCCAACCCGCGAGCTCACCAGGAGCGAGAAGCGCTTCGTCGGCATCCACGTCATCTTCGCCGTCGCAGCGCTGTCGATCGGCATCCAGTACGGGCCGATGCAGGCGCTCGAACACGCCGGACTCGATCTGTATCCGAAGATGAGCTTCCTCGCGAGCTCGTACTACCAGGGCCTGACGCTCCACGGTGTACTCAACGCCTTGATCTGGACGACGTTCTTCATCACCGGATTCCTGACCCTCGTCGTGATCAAGGGGCTGGAGCGGCCCCTGAGGTATCCGTGGCTCAACCGCATCGGGTTCTGGATGATGGTCGTCGGGCTCTTCACAGCCGCGATCCCGATCCTGGGCAACCAGGCGACCGTGCTCTACACGTTCTACCCACCGATGGAGGCGAGCGCTCTCTTCTACATCGGGCTGGTGCTCGTCGTCGTCGGCAGCTGGATCGAAGGCTACGGCATGTACTTCACGTTCTACGCGTGGAGGAAGGAGAATCCGGGGACTCGCTCGCCGTTCGTCGCATTGGCGGCGGTCATCACGATGGTCATGTGGCAGATCGCCACGATCGGAATCGCCTCCGAGATCCTCGCCATCATCCTGCCCTCGGTGTTCGGCTGGACGTCGGGCACGGACCCCCAGCTCTCCCGGACGCTCTTCTGGTTCACCGGGCATCCCCTCGTGTACTTCTGGGTGCTGCCCGCATACCTCTCGTGGTACGCGATGCTGCCCAAGCAGGTCGGGGGCAAGATGTTCAGCGATTCGCTGGCGCGTCTCGTCTTCTGGCTCTTCCTCATCCTGTCGACACCGCTGGGTTTCCACCATCAGTTCGCCGATCCGGGCGTGCCGGCGGGCTGGAAGTTCATCCATGCTCTTCTGACGCTCGGCGTGTCGTTCCCGTCGCTGCTGACGCTCTTCACGGTCGTGGCATCGCTGGAGTACGGTGGCCGCAAGAGGGGCGGGAAGGGTCTCTTCGGATGGATCCGAGCACTGCCGTGGAGCAACCCGTCCGTGGTGTGGCAACTCCTCGCAGGGCTCCTCTTCGTCTTCGGCGGTATCGGGGGCATCATCAACGCCTCGTACAATGTGAACCTGGCGCTCCACAACACGTCGTGGGTCCCCGGCCACTTCCATCTGACGGTGGCGTCGGCGGCGACGATGTCGTTCGTCGGCATCAGCTTCTGGCTCGTCCCCTACCTCACGGGGAAGCCGCTGTGGAGGCCGAAGCTCGCCGCAGCAGCCGCATGGATCTACTTCGGCGGCATGGTGATCTTCTCGAACGCCATGCACGTGATCGGCCTGCTCGGCGCACCGCGCCGCACGCCGCTCGGTACCGCTCCGTACGTACCGGGCGAGTGGGCAGGTCATCTGTGGCGCATCGGTTTCGGCGGCACGATCATGTGGATCGGGTTGATGATCTTCATCGTGGTCGTTGCGGTGACCGCGCTGCAGCGCAAGCGTCTGCCGGAAGACCAGCTCGTCGAGGTTCCGATCGCGGAGTCGATTCGGGATCCGCAGATGACCCCCGAATGGTTGGATCGCTGGCGCCCCTGGCTGATTGCCGCCGTCGTCCTCATCCTGCTCTCTTACGGCCCGCAGCTCTACGAGCAGATCACCCAGATTCAACTGACATCGCCCGGATTCACTCCCTGATCGTTCGGGGAAGTAGCCTGCGGGCGTGAGCACCGACGGGCCTCGCGTGCCGGATGGGCCGGCAGTCAACTGGACGCTCCGCACACGCAACCGGGTGCGGAGCGTGCTGCGTCGACTCGAGAGCCTGACGATTCGTTCCGAGCAGCCGGTCGACAGACTCGTCGGATCGGCGCGGTTCAACCCGCTCTATCACACCGGCACGATCGCGGTATTCCTCTTCGTGATCGTGTTCATCACCGGTGCCTACCTGACGATGTTCTTCCAATTCGGATTCGAAGCATCGTACGTAGCGGTCACGCAACTGGAAGGCAGCCTGATCGGCCGGATCATGCGGGCGGTTCACCGGTACGCCTCGGTGGCGCTCGTGGTGACCTCCCTGCTTCACGGGTGGCGCATGCTCGTTCAAGATCGATTCCGCGGCGCCCGATGGCTCGCCTGGGTCTCCGGCATCTGGCTGATGGCGATGGTCTGGGTCATCGGTGTGACCGGCTACTGGCTGATCTGGGACGAGCGCGCCCAGGTTCTCAATCAGATCTTCGTACGGGCCGTCGACGGCACGACACCGGGACTCGATTTCGTCCTCGACAACCTCCTGACGCCGGCCGCAGGAACAGGCTGGCCGTTCCTGCTCTTGCTGCTGCTCGTTCACATCGTCCTCTCGCTCGTGATCGGGCTCCTGTTCTGGTATCACGTGAAGCGATTGAACCGACCGCTGCTCTTCCCGCCCCGCATCTGGATGTCGATCGTCGGTGGGGCGATCGTCGTCGTCTCGCTGTTGTGGCCCCTCGGCATGCTCCCGCCGCTGGACAACACCCGGATACCGCCGTCGTTCCCGATCGATCCCTCCTATCTGTTCCTCCTCCCCGCGGGGCTGAGTCTCCCTCCCGTCCTCGTGTGGGGCGGTCTCCTCGTGTTCGGAGTCGCATTGACGCTCATCCCGTGGGTTGGGGGTCGCGAGCCCTTCGAGCCGATCCTCATCGACCCGGATCGCTGCACGGGCTGCACACTGTGTGCCATCGACTGCCCGTACGACGCCCTCGAGATGGTCGCGAGAGATGACGGGAAGTACCGTCAGATCGCCATCCTCGTGCCGGACCGGTGTGTGTCATGCGGCATCTGCATCGGGAGCTGCTCGGACGACGCGATGTCGCTCGATGGAGAGCCGATCGACGACCTCTCGATGGAGGTGCGGCGACTCGCTGGGATCGGAGAGTCGCCGCGGATCGTCTTCACCTGCGAGCGGCACGCGCTGCATGGCGCCGCCGATCCGCCGGGAACGATCGACGCGACGGACGGTGACGAGACGGTCCACGTGATTCCGCTGCCGTGCGTGGGGATGGCCCACACCTGCCTGGCCGTTGAGGCCCTGGAGTCCGGTGCAGGCGACGTTCAATTCGTCGGATGCCCACCCGCCGACTGTGCGAACCGCGAGGGCAACACCTGGGTCCAGGAGCGGCTCGACCGGGAGCGTGTGCCGCGACTCAAGAAGGCCTATGGAGATGCTCCGATACGTTCCGACTGGGTGTCTCCCACGGACTTCATCGATGCACTCGATCATCCCGGCCGACACGCGGATGCCGATCCCGACCCGGCGCCGCCGTGGAGGGATCTGATTCCGGTCGGTCTGCTCGTTCTCGTGGTGTCGCTTCTCTCCATCGCGGCGACGAACCTCCCCTTCTCACCGGCCGACACCGACGGCGCCGTGCTGTCGATCGCGCTCCACCACGAGGGCGGTGCCGTGTTCGCCGGTTTCGATGGGGATCCCGATCTCGGAGACGGCGGCCCGAGCCGACTGACGGTGGATCTCGACGGTGGGACGATCCTCGACGAGACGTATCCGCTCGTGGGCGTCGACGGCACGCAAGCATCGATCGCCCTCGAGCGCATCACCATCGAACCGGGCACGTACTCGCTGCTGATCCGCGTCTACGATCGCATCGATCGAAGTCGCTTCACCGTTCTGCTCGACGACACGGTGGATGTCGATCGAGGAGAGATCGTCGATCTGGCCTACATCGACGCACCGACGGCCTCGAGCGCCGAGGCGGGGGAGTCGCTGTTCTTCGAGCGGACCCTCGGCGTCAACACCGGCTGTCGGGTCTGTCACTCACTCGACCCCGGCGTGGTGATCATCGGCCCCTCTTTCGACGGTATCGGTGCGAGGGCCGCTGCGACGGTTCCCGGTCTCACCGCCGAGGAGTACCTACGGCAGTCGATCGTCGATCCGGATGTGTACGTCGCGTCCGGTTTCGAGCCCGGCGTGATGCCCCCGAATTTCGGGACTGCCCTGACCGAGGAGCAGATCGACAACCTCGTGGCGTTCCTGATGACGTTCGAGTAGTCGCCGTCGGCCGGTCGGTGCCGGCCCATCCTCAGGGCAGGACCGGGAAGGCCTCCTCGGTGCCGGTCGTGTCCCGTCCGTCGAACGTTCGCGTGCCGTTGAGGGTCCCGTCAGAAGAGATCGTGTAGCGGATCGTTCCGCTCGGCGGATCGGTGTCGTCTCGATCGGCGAGACCGTCGACGGTCGACCACGTGCCCTCGAGTCGGTCGCCGTTCCTGACGCCCGTGCCCAACTGGACGCTCCCCGTGATGATCCACTGCATCGCGTAGCGGTCCGGTTGGTCTCCCCGCGTGATCTCGAGACGGCCTCCGTACTCGACGTCCATGTCATCGGTCCCGTTGACGTAGTAGGAGCCTTCGAGGTTCTCGATCGAGACGGTGCCTTGTTGCGGGAAGGCACAAGCCGTGCCGATCACAACGAGCGCGACGATCAGTGACGAGAGGCGTTTTGGGTGTGCGACGCTGAGCACGAGACTTTCCGCAGGTGGGTACGCTACCGCAGTATATGGCCGGCCGCGATCGTGCCGGGTTGGAGGGTGGTTCGTGAGGTCGCGCAAGCTCGCGTGGTGGATCGGGATTCCGGGTGTGGTGCTCGTTTTGGGTGTGATGGCGTTCGCCATCTTCGAGCCGATTCAGGTCCTACCGCGGGTTCGTCTGTCTCCCGGCTACCTGCTCGAAGACCAGCAGGGGCAGTCGTTCACGTCGGAAGACGTTCGCGGCGACATCGTTCTCTACACGTTCCGACACAGCGGCTGCGAGGAAGACTGTGCAGGGATCGACGAAACGATGACCGAGGTGCATGAGCGTCTCGGAGAGGTGGACCTGGGCGACACCGACTTCCGGTTCGTCACGATCTCGTTCGACCCGGAGACCGACACCACCGAGGTCCTTGCCGAACAAGCCGACACGTTCGGTGCGGACGGCGACCAGTGGCGATTCGTGACGGGTGAAGAGGCCCACCTAGCGAACGTGGTCAAGGCCGGTTTCAGAGTCTGGTACGAGAAGCAGGACGACGGGAGCTTCAAGTTCGACCCGACCCTGATTCTCGTCGACGGTTGGGGAGTCATTCGCGGTGAGTACGAGTACCAGACTCTGAAATCGGACGCGGACAAGATCATCCATCACCTTGATATCCTCACCGAGGAAATCCGGAATGCCCACGGCGCTGCCGGACTCGCCTACGAAGCCGCACATCTCTTCCTCTGCTACCCATGACACGAACACTCAAGAGCATCATCGCAGCGATCGCCGGCGTCGTGGTTGTCGTCGCCGTCGCGTACTTCTTCGTCCTCCCCCGATTCGTCCCTTACTCGTTCCACGGCCAGACGATCCAGTCGAACCAGGCGGCTCCCTCCGTCGAGCTCAACGGTCCGAACGGGAGCACCGTACGTCTGAGCGACTACGAGGGGAAGGTCGTGGTGCTGTACTTCGGTTACACGTTCTGCCCGGATGTCTGCCCGATCACGCTGTCCAAGCTCGATCGAGCGATGGACATCCTCGGTGACAAAGCCGAAGAAGTCCAGGTGATCATGATCTCAGTCGATCCCGGGCGTGACACGCCCGAGATCCTCGAGGAGTACATGGCTCACTTCAACCCGACGTTCATCGGTGTCACCGGCGACACCGATGCCATCGACCGGATCGCCACGGTGTATGGCGTCTACTACGAGGCCGCTGAAGGCTCGGAAGCGACGGGTTATCTGGTCAACCACACAGCGACGGTCATGGTCGTCGACAAGGACGGTTATCTGAAGCTGGTGCTCCCGTTCGAGGGAACGGCTGAGGAGCTGGCTGCGGACCTGGGCTTCTTCCTTCGTTGAGGTCTCGAGAAGAGGAGAGTACGAGATGAAGAAGCGAACGCTGGCTTCGGCCACGCTGGCACTGTCGCTGGTAGCGGGAGCCTGCAGCGGCACAGGGAGCGAGGGCATCGTTGTGGACGATCCGTGGGGGCGCTCATCACCGATGGCGGCCAGCAACGGTGCGTTCTACATGACGATCGAGGGAAGCGACGTCGACGACCGACTGGTGGCTGCCTACGCATCCGTGTGCGGCGCCACGGAGCTTCATCAAACGATCGTGACCGACGGTGTCATGAGGATGCAACAGGCCGAAGGTGGTATCGAGATCCCCGCCGGCGGTGAAGCGTCGCTGGCACCGGGCGGCTACCACATCATGTGCATCAACAAGGACATCGAGTTCAAGGTCGGCGACATCATCCCGGTCACGCTCACGTTCGAAGTCGCAGAGATGCAGACGGTAGACGCAGAGATTCGAGAAGGCTAGGGAGTCGCCAGCTGCCAGCTGCCGGCTGCCAGCCACCAGCTGCCAGCCACCAGCCACCAGCTACGGACTACGGGCGCTACTACCGACTACCGACTACCGACTACGGACTACGGACCGCAGCAGGCTCGCCACTCTGGATTCTCCGGAGCGTCTTCTTCCCAGCTTCTCAGATAGGTCGTCAGGCCGTCGATCTCTTCTGCGGTCAGCGGGCCGCCGAACTCGAGCGCGTAGGCGCTCATCAGCGATCCGGGGATGCCGACGCTGATGA
>JAMBLK010000204.1 GCA_023336855.1 Actinomycetes bacterium | reverse complement strand
CCGTGGCTGGCCGACGGCGGCGCTTTGGGTTACCAGCACGGCATGATCACCGAATTCACCGTCGTCGACCGATAGTTCGTCCTTGCTTCATCCGAACCCGTCCCCTGCAGTAGCGGTAGGGACGGGTTCGGATGACGACGCATCACCCGAACCGGGCCAGCTCTTCCCACGCCCTGACCTGTTGACGTCGGTGCAGATTCCGGGACGAGTCTCCTTGCGCATTGCCGCACTTCCTCTACGCTCTGGGTTATGAGATGTGTCGACCGCTTCGGCTTCGCTTTTACGGGCCCACCTGCCCGGGCGATCGGACGCGGCTAGCACACACCGCAAGAACGACCGCCCGGACGAAGTGCCGGGCGTTTTCGCGTCCGACTCGAAGCCGCTGACCGACTGGAGCAGGAGTCGCGGAATCCACCGCTAACCTCTCGGAACCCATGGAAACAAACGAAATACTCGAACAGCTGAGAGTGAACGCACCGGCGCGCATTGAGCAGGCCGGCACGGTCGAAGAATTGGAAGACCTCGCCGCTGAGATAACCGGCAAACGTTCTCCGATCGCCGCCGGTCGACGATCGCTCGGAAGCGCACCGCAGGAGCAACGCCGGGACCTCGGTCGCGCGATCAACGATGTCGCCGTGGAGTTGAACGCGCTGATCGACTCACGGCGTGTCGTTCTCGAAGCCATCGAGGCCTCACAAGCGCTGGAGTCGGACCGGGTCGACGTAACGTTGCCCGGTCGGATTCCGTTGCGGGGGACGACGCACCTGATCCAGCAGGTGATGGACGAGATCGTCGACATCTTCGTCTCCATGGGATACACAGTCGCCACAGGACCGGAAGTCGAAACAGAGTTCTACAACTTCACTGCGCTGAACTTCCCCGTCGCGCACCCGACGCGACTCGAGTCGGACACGCTGTACCTCGACTACGGGGACGACCCCGAAGGGGTTCTGCTGCGTACCCATACGTCTCCTATGCAGGCGCGGTACATGGAGGAGCACGATCCGCCGGTGTATCTCGTGGTGCCGGGACGCGTGTTCAGACGGGATCCGGTCGATTCCACTCATTCGCCGGTCTTCCATCAGATCGAAGGACTCGCCGTCGACACCGACATCACGTTCGGCGATCTCAAAGGGGTGCTCGACCACTTCGCCAGAGAGTTCCTCGGCCCCGATATCACGACGAAATTCATCCCTCATCACTTCCCGTTCACGGAACCATCCGCTGAGATGCATGTATACGCGAACGGCCGTTGGATGGAGCTGCTGGGCTGTGGAATGGTGCACCCGGCGGTCTTCGAGGCGGTCGGATACGACCCGGATGAAGTCACGGGCTTCGCGTTCGGCATGGGCGCCGATCGCCTCGCCATGGTGCGTCACGGCATCACCGATCTCCGTCACCTCTTCGATCCCGACCGCCGCATCCTGGAGCAGTACCGATGAAGTTCACACTCGACTGGATGCAGGAGTTCGTCGACCTGCCAACGAGCGATCCTGAAGAGATCGCTGAAGCCCTCGAGAGTCTCGGCCACGAGGTCGAAGGATGGGAGCGCACATCTCACCGCTTCGAGGGTGTCGTGATCGGCAGGGTGCTCGAGGTGGGCGCCCATCCCAACGCCGACAAGGTTCGTGTCACGAAGGTCGACGTCGGAGACGAAGTCCTTGACATCATCTGCGGGGCCTGGAACTTCGAGGCGGGAGCCGTCGTCCCGGTTGCGAAGCCGGGAGCGGTGCTCCAGGGCGACTTCGAGATCACACAGCGCAAGATCCGGGGCATCACCTCGAACGGGATGATCTGCTCGGAAGCCGAGTTGGAGGTCGGAGAGGATGCTGCGGGCATCATGGTGCTCGACACCGACTATCCCGATGCTACGAACCGGGTGGGGGAGGACTTCACCGGGCTACTTCCATCGGATGACGTTGTCTTCGATGTGTCGATCACCCCGAATCGCCCTGATTGCATGTCGGTGTACGGTCTCGCCCGTGAGTTGGCGGCCTTCTACGAGGTCCCGCTGGCTGAGCCGGATCTTGAACTTCCGGGAGGAGACGCAGCGACGTCCGTGACGATCGTTGACGACGTGGCCTGTCCACGGTTCGTGGGACGTGAGGTCCGGGGGATCGAGGTCGGGCCGTCGCCCCATCGGATCCGAACACGCCTGGCTGCGGCCGGTGTGAGGCCGATCAACAACGTTGTCGATGCAAGCAACTACGCGATGATGGAGTTCGGGCATCCGACGCATGCCTTCGACGTCGATCGCCTCGGTGCAACGGTCGTTATCCGTCGTGCAGAACAGGACGAATCGATCACGACGCTTGACGACCTAGAGCGAACCCTCGACGCCTCGGACATCGTCGTCGCAGACGCCGAGCGACCGGTTGCGATTGCCGGTGTCATGGGCGGCGCCGACACCGAAGTGACCGATGAGACGCAGAACGTCCTCATCGAAGCGGCCTACTGGGATCCACCGAGCGTGCTGATGACCTCCAAGCGACTCGGACTGCGATCCGAAGCCTCAGCGCGATTCGAACGGGGCATGGATCCAGAATTCTGCCGACTCGCCGCTGATCGTGTGGCACAGATCCTCGTCGAGACAGCGGGAGGCACGGTGGCAGGAGTCGTGGACGAGTACCCGGCACCGCCGGCACCGAGAGTTATCGAACTCCACATGAGTGAGATCGAGCGACTGTTGGGTATCCGTCTGGATTCTGGTGCGGCCGCCGCGCTGCTCGAACGCTTGAGCTTCGCTTCGACGGGCACAGATCCGTTGGTCGTCGACGTCCCGACACGGCGGCCAGACGTCCATCGTGCCGCGGATCTGATCGAAGAGATAGCGCGCCTCTATGGCTTCGGCAACATCCCCGGTCGGCTGCGCTTCGGCGACGGACTGGGACTCCCCATTCGGGAGCAGCGTCTACGAACCCTCCGCTCCGTCATGACAGGGGCCGGCTACCACGAGACCTTCAGCTTCTCTTTCATCGGCGCCGCCGACCTCGACGCCCTACACCTTCCGGAAGACGACCCGGCAAGGACGGGAATCACCGTGGTGAACCCGCTTCGCGACGAGGAAGGAGTGATGCGTACCACGCTGGTGCCCGGACTCCTGAAAGCGGCATCGTCCAATCTCGCGAAACGTGTGGATGACGTGAGGATCTTCGAGATCGGCAAAGTCTTCCTTCCTGGAGAGGGAGTGCTTCCCGAACAACCCGACCGCCTCGGGTTCGTTGCAGCCGGAGAAGCGACTCCGGGTTGGGACGGCGACGCACGGGGCTACGACGTCTACGACGCCACCGGGCTCTGGGAGACGATTGCGCGATCGATGCGCCTCGAAGCCACCGAACTGCGAGCCACGGAGCGTGCTCCGTTCCATCCCGGGCGAGCAGCGGAGATCGTTCATGACGGAGTTGTGATCGGAATCGTTGGCGAGATCCACCCGGCAGTAGCGGTGGCCCATGGGATCGAAGGCCGAACGATCGCGGGAGAGGTGGAGGCCGATCCGATCGTCGCGGAACGGGAATCATGGCGATTCGGCGTTCCTTCGATTTATCCACCTCAAGTCTTCGACCTCGCATTCGAACTCGACTCCTCGGTGCCGGCGGGAGTGGTCCTGGCAGCGATCGATGCAGCCGGGCAGGGAATGGTCGAGAGGCGATCGATCTTCGACGTGTACGAAGGGGACCCGATCCCCGACGGCCGCAAGAGTGTCGCGATCAACCTGACCGTGCGGGCTCCCGATCGCACCATGAGCGATGAAGACGTCGCTCCGATTCGCCGGGCGATCGTTGAGTCGGTTGAGGCGGCCACGGGCGGAACGCTGCGCGGATCGGTGTGATCGAAGACGCGGGGAGCGGTCGAGACCCGGGGGAGTTCCTTTCAGGCGACGTTGTGCATGTCGCACGAGGACTGCTCGGCTGTCGGCTCATCACCTCGTTCGACGGGATGACAACGGAGGTCGTCCTCGACGAGGTCGAGGCCTATGGGGGAGTGGACGATCCGGCGAGCCACGCCTACCGCGGACGTACCAAGCGGAACGAGTCGATGTTCCGGGAACCGGGGACTCTGTACGTGTACCGATCGTACGGCGTCCACTGGTGCGCAAACGTCGTCACGGGTCCAGAAGGCGATCCATCCGCCGTGCTCTTGAGAGGTGGCGTTCCGATCGTGGGGGTCGAAGCAATGGAGCATCGACGGGGTCGCACCGACCACCTGACGGATGGTCCGGGGAAGCTGTGCAGCGCTCTGGGCATCACCGGAGAACACGATGGAACGTCGATCATTGACGGACCGGTCCGCCTGGTCGACGGTGCCTTGCCGTTCGGTGCGACGATCGATGTTGAACCACGCGTTGGCATCACAAAGGCGACCGAACGCACGTGGAGATTCGTCGCACGGTCCGCAGACGGGTCTAGCCTGACCGGAATATGAAGCCCGCTCACGAACAACTCGAGTACATCACGCGAACCGTCGACGTCGCCCTCCCCGAGGGGGCGCTTCTCGATCTCCTCGAGGAGGATCGCCCCCTGAGGGTCAAGCTCGGCGTCGACCCAACTGCACCTGACGTGACACTGGGATGGGGCGTGGTCTTCGATCTGCTGCGCAGGTTCCAGGACATGGGACACACCGCTGTTCTCATTGTCGGAGACTTCACGGCGCAGGTCGGCGACCCGTCGGAGAAGAGTGAGACCAGAAAGCGCCTGAGCGCCGAAGACGTGGGCGGCTATGCAGATCGCCTCCTCCCGGTCATCAAGACCCAACTCCTGTCGGAGAGACTCGAGATCCGATACAACTCTGAATGGCTCGCTGCGATGGACATGAGAGATGTCCTCGAGTTGACCTCGCAGTTCACCGTGGCGCGCATCATGGACCGGGACGATTTCACCAAACGATGGGATGCCCACCAACCCATCTCCATGATCGAGTTCTTCTATCCGCTCTTGCAGGGCATGGACTCGGTCGCCGTTCGATCCGACATCGAGATCGGTGGAACGGACCAGCTCTGGAATCTGCTGGTCGGAAGAGATCTCCAAGAACGACGCGGACAACGAGGACAAGCCGTCGTGACGGTTCCCCTCCTCGTCGGCACCGACGGTGTCAAGAAGATGTCCCAATCGCTCGGCAACTACATCTCGGTCCGCGACGAGCCGGCCGACATGTTCGGCAAGGTGATGTCGATCCCCGACAGTGTCATGCCCGACTGGTACCGACTGGCTGCGGGGGCGACGGAGGAAGAAGTCGAGACGCTCGAGGGCGGGCTCTCGGACGGCTCACTCCATCCCGGTGAGGTGAAGAGGGAGCTCGGTCGCCGCATCGTGACCCGGCACTACTCCGCCGACCACTCATTTGAGGCCGAGGCCGCCTTCGACCGTCTGTTCCGCTCCCACGAGGTGCCTGACGACGTCGACACGCATGTCATCTCGGCAGTGGGGGAGATATCTCTTCCGGCCCTGCTCGGCGACAGTGGACTCGTGGCATCACGATCCGAAGGTCGCCGGATGATCAAACAGGGAGCGGTCAAGATCGACGGCGAACGAATCGACGCCGAGTTCGTCGACGTGGCAGATGTCATCGACACGGTCGTCCAGGTCGGGAAGCGTCGATTCATACGGGTCGTACGCGAGGACTGAAGCCCCGACAGCGCTATCGTCCCGCATCGAACTTGAAAGGACTTCCATGACGTCTGCATCGCAGAGCCGTTTCCCGACGTGGATGATCGTCGTCTCGATCATCATCCTCGCTTTTCCGATCATCTATGCCCTGAGCCTCTTCATGCATATCATCGCGGCGATGTCCATCGGCGGCATCCTCGTCGTGGCAGCCCTGATCGGGCTCTTCATCTGGCTGAAGGGTCGCGTCGACGCCAAGCGCTGATGCAGGCCCAGACAGGGCTCTGAGGATTTCATCCCGAAACTCCCAGAAAACCACGCTTGTGATTTGCGGTACAGCGGGAACGTGGCTTGAATACCAATTCCAGCCGGCCATCCGGTCGGTGTTCTGCACCGCTAGCTTTTGGCGGTGCTAAACTGTGAGGCCCCCCACTTGGGCGCACGCGTGCGTGCGTACGAGAAGGGATCCGGGCTCCTTGACAACTGAACAGCGTGTCAAAAGCCAATGGGCGTTCGACCCGTCGGTACCGTTCGCGGTGCAGGCAGGAAGAACGCGTACAAGTACGGTCACGTCAACTGGGACCCCCGTCCCCGACGTGACCACCCTTTGAGAGATCGATCTCCAGATCTCAGAGAGATCAGGAACTCTTTCTCCCATCTTTTCGATGGAGAGTTTGATCCTGGCTCAGGACGAACGTTGGCGGTGCGCTTAATGCATGCAAGTCGAGGGATAACCAGTCGTTCCGTAAGGTTCGGCTGGGGAAACCGGCGAACGGGTGCGTAACACGTGAGAAACCTGCCCCGAAGATCGGGATAGCCCGGGGAAACCCGGATTAATACCGAATATCCTCTTTGGACCACATGGTCTGTTGAGGAAATGGTCCGCCGCTTCGGGATGGTCTCGCGGCCTATCAGCTAGTTGGTGAGGTAAAGGCTCACCAAGGCAGAGACGGGTAGCTGGTCTGAGAGGACGATCAGCCACACTGGGACTGAGACACGGCCCAGACTCCTACGGGAGGCAGCAGCAGGGAATATTGCACAATGGGCGAAAGCCTGATGCAGCGACACCGCGTGTGGGATGAATGCCTTCGGGTTGTAAACCACTTTCAGGAGGGACGAAAATGACGGTACCTCCAGAAGAAGGCCCGGCCAACTACGTGCCAGCAGCCGCGGTAATACGTAGGGGCCAAACGTTGTCCGGATTTATTGGGCGTAAAGGGCTCGTAGGCGGTTCAACAAGTCGATCGTGAAAACCCGGGGCTCAACCCCGGGACGCCGGTCGAAACTGTTGTGACTAGAGTTCGGTAGAGGTGAGTGGAATTCTCGGTGTAGCGGTGGAATGCGCAGATATCGAGAGGAACACCAGTAGCGAAGGCGGCTCACTGGGCCGAAACTGACGCTAAGGAGCGAAAGCATGGGGAGCAAACAGGATTAGATACCCTGGTAGTCCATGCCGTAAACGATGAACACTAGGTGTGGCGGATTCATTGACATCTGCCGTGCCGAAGCTAACGCATTAAGTGTTCCGCCTGGGGAGTACGGCCGCAAGGCTAAAACTCAAAGGAATTGACGGGGCCCCGCACAAGCGG
>JAMBLK010000203.1 GCA_023336855.1 Actinomycetes bacterium | reverse complement strand
GTGAGGTCTTCGTCTGCGAACTCAGCGTAGGCCGCGTCGAGAACGACGAGTCGGGCCGTTTCTGCAACCGTTCGCAGTTCATCGCTCGTGATGGTTGCTCCTGTCGGGTTGTTGGGAGATACGACGAAGACGACGTCTGCATCTCGTGCTGCATACGCCACCGCGGTCACCGGGAACGGGCCTTCCCACCATTCGATCTCGACGAGTCGAGAGTTGATCTGTCCCGCGTAGACCGGGATCATCTCGAACGTCGGCGTTGTCGCTACGGCAGTTGTCTCGGGGCCGAGGCGGGAGAGGACGCAGCGGAAGAGAGCGTCGTCACCGCCGGCAGTTACGAGCACCTGATCCTCCGCGATGGAGTGCATTTCCGCCAGCCGGCGTCGGAGGTCGCTCGTGTCCGGGTAGCGGCGGATCAACTCGTTCGGATCGGCGACGGAGCTGACCAGATCCGTTGAGGCCTGCATCCCTTCGTTCCTGGACAGGTCGAGGTCGACGTCGTGAAGGAGAAGTGGGCCGGTGTACGTCGGTGCGCTCATGGGACGATCTGTTCCAGTTGCGTGACCACGATGTCGGTTGCGCCCCGCTCCTTCAGCGCCGGGATCAGGAGTGCGAGTTCACGGCGGGGTACCGCCGCCTTTACGGAGAGCGCCGCTCCGCCGTGGAGATACGCGATCGTTGGCTCTCGCATGCACGGCAGGATGTCGATAACGGGCTCGAGCTCGTCCTCGGTTACGTTCATCTCGACCATCGCTCGCGTCCGGGCCTCGATTACCGACCGCACACCGAGGACGAGAGTCTCGATGGCGATCTTCTTGTCGGGAGAGTCCATGGCGAGGGCACTCGCGTAGAGACGGGTCGACGAGGAGAGGATCTCTTCGGCGATGACGAGGCCGTTGGCTGCCAGCGTCTCGCCCGTCGCTGTGATGTCCACGATGACGTCGGCATCTTCGGGCGGGAAGACCTCGGTGGCCCCGTAGGAACGGACGAAGGTGGCATCGAGTCCCCGCTGAGCGAGCCACCGCTTCGTCAGGCGCGGATACTCGCTGGCGACCACAAGGGAACGCTGGGGGAGCCTGCCGTTCTCCAGCACCTGCTCGGGGGCTGCTACGACCATCTGCACCGGGTCCAGGCCGGTGTCGAAGAGTTCGATGAGGTCGGCGTCGGTCTCAGCGACCCAATCTGCGCCGGTGAAGCCGACGTCGCGAGAGCCCGCTGCAAGCATCTCCACGATGGTCTGCGGCTTGAGGAGCTTGACCTCGTAGCCCGGTACCGACGGCACAGGCCGATATCCACGGGGCCCGGAGCGGAGTTCGAGGCCCGCCGCACCGAGCAGACCGATGACGCCAGCCTGGATGCGCCCTTTCGGGATCGCGAGGTGGAGGGTCGATGGGTTTGTTGAGAGAGGCATACGGGTTCTTTCCCGCCGCCATCACGGTCGGGCTACCCATATACGAGAAACGCCGACCGCTCGGGTCGGCGTTTGTGGTGTGCTTTCGTCTCTTGCTAGGCGCCCACTATCGACCGACCCTGAAAGGGTGGTGATGATGATGCGCGTGGACGAAGAGCCGGTTCATTGGGGGAGAACCGTAGCCCGGATGGGTGGCGAAGGCAAGAGCAAGCCCCAATGCAGGCTCTCAGGCGTCTGGCGTAGGAACCACCTACGTTTTCTTGCCGTTTTCTACGCCAGACGCCTGGGGGCCGGTGAACTGGGATTCGTAGAGACGGGCGTAGGAACCACTGAGTTTGAGAAGTTCGCGGTGGCTGCCCTGTTCGACGATGCGTCCGTCCTCCATGACGAGGATCAGGTCGGCATCACGGATCGTGGAGAGTCGGTGGGCGATCACGAAGCTCGTCCGGTCGGCACGCAACGCCGACATGGCATGTTGGACGAGCACCTCGGTGCGGGTGTCGACCGAACTGGTCGCCTCGTCGAGGATCAGTAGCGCCGGATCGTTGAGGAACGCCCTCGCGATCGTGATCAGCTGCTTCTCGCCCGCGCTGATCCGGCCGCCATCGTCGTCGACGATCGTGTCGTAGCCGTCGGGCAGAGCGCCGACGAACCGGTCGACGTATGTTGCTCGCGCCGCCTCCATGATCTCGTCTTCCGTTGCATTGAGGCGTCCGTATGCGATGTTGTCTTTGATCGTCCCTTCGAACAGCCAGGTGTCCTGGAGAACCATGCCGGTCTGATGGCGCAGATCGTGCCGTCGCATCGTGGCGATGTCGACGCCGTCGAGGGTGATGTGTCCGGCGTCGAGGTCGTAGAACCGCATGATGAGGTTGACAAGCGTCGTCTTTCCTGCACCGGTTGGTCCGACGATCGCGACGGTTTGGCCGGGATCCACGTGGAAACTCACGTGCTCGATCAGCGGCTGATCCTCGAGGTAGCGGAACGAGACGTCATCGAATGCCACTCGCCCGTGGCTCACGGTCGGTGTCTCGGCAAGTCCATCGTCCGCCGGTTCGTCCTCGGCGTCGAGAAGCTCGAACACCCGCTCGACCGAGGCCACACCCGACTGCAGGAGGTTGGCCATCGACGCGACCTGGGTGATGGGGCGGGTGAACTGTCGTGAGTACTGGATGAAGGCCTGCACGTCACCAAGGCTCAGTGTTCCGCTTGCGACTCGGAGGCCGCCGATCACGGCGATGATCACGTAGTTCAGGTTTCCGATGAACATCGCGATCGGCATGATCAGCCCGGACAGGAATTGGGCGCCGAAGCTCGCCTCGTACAGGCCTTCGTTCTCGGCTTCGAACGACTCCTGTACTTCACTCTGGCGACCGAACACCTTGACCAGGGCATGCCCGGTGAAGGCTTCTTCGACCTGGGCGTTGAGGTTGCCGGTCAGGCGCCATTGGGCGACGAACTTCGTCTGGGATCTCCGCATGACGAGGAAGGCGAGGGCCATCGTCAGCGGGATCGTCACGAGGGCGATCAGGGCGAGACTCCAGGAGATAGAGATCATCATCGCGAACACGAACACGATCGTGAGCAGAGAGTTGAGGAGCTGGCTCATCGTCTGCTGGAGGCTCTGGGAGACGTTGTCGATGTCGTTGGTGACACGACTCAGGAGTTCACCTCGAGGGAGCCCATCGAAGTAGCGCAGCGGCAGATGGTTGATCTTGTCTTCGACCTCGGATCTCAGGCGCAGCATGGTGTGTTGAACCACGTCGTTGAGGAGGTATCCCTGGAGGTACTGGAATAGGAAGGAGGTCACGTAAAGGGCGAGGGCGATGAGGAGGATCTGCCTGAGGGCTACGAAGTCGATGCCCTGACCCGCGACGAAATCGACGCCGCCGAGCATGTCGGCGATCTGATCTTGACCTCTCGCCCGGACCGATTCGATCGCCTCAGCGTTCGACATCCCGGCAGGGAGCATCTTCCCGACGACGCCGGAGAAGATGATGTCCGTGGCCCATCCCAGCACTCTGGGGCCGATTGACGCGAGCGCCACGCTGATGACGGCGGCGGCGATCACCGCCATGACTTTCAGGCGTTCGGGTCGGAGGCGTCTGACGAGTCGCCGCGTGGATGGACCGAAGTGCATCGCCTTCTGACCGACCATGCTGCTGCCGAAGGGTCCTCGACCGTGGCCCCCGCCCTGGATCTCGACCCGTTCGGTCTTCTTCATCGTCGGCGGGGTGCTCATGACACCTCCGCTGCGAGTTGCGAGTCGACGATCTCGGCGTACGGGACGCAGGTCTTGAGCAACTCATCGTGGGTTCCGAGGCCGACGATGCCACCGTCCTCCAAGACCACGATCTGGTCTGCGTCCATGATGGTTGCGACACGCTGTGCCACGATGATGACGGTGGCGTCCTTCGTCACGCTCTCGAGGGCGTGCCGGAGGTGGGCATCCGTCGTGACATCGAGAGCAGAGAACGAGTCGTCGAACAGGTACAGCTCGGGACGACGGATGAGGGCCCGTGCGATCGCGAGCCGTTGACGCTGACCGCCGGACACGTTGGTCCCGCCCTGTGAGATGGCGGAGTCGAGACCATCGGGCATCGCCTCGACGAACTCCCGGGCTTGGGCTATCTCGAGTGCTTCCCACATCTCGGCTTCGGTGGCGTCCGGCTTGCCGTATCGGAGATTGGAGGCGACGGTCCCCGAGAAGAGGTAGATCGTCTGTGGAACAAGGCCGATCCTGTCCCACAGGGTGTCGGGGACGATGTCGCGCACATCAACGCCGTCCACGAGCACCCGACCCTCTGTGGCATCGAAGAGGCGGGGGATCAGATTGACGAGAGTCGTCTTGCCGCTGCCGGTTGATCCGATCACGGCCGTTGTTTGACCCGGCCGCGCTGTGAATGTGATGCCGCACAGCACCGGATGCTCGGCGCCCGGGTATTGGAACCCTGCGTCCTCGAACTCGACGGTGCTGCGCCCGGGAAGTTCGGTGGCGCCGTCCTTCGGCGGGGGCACCGACGACTCGGTTTCGAGGACTTCTCCGATGCGGTCGGCGGATACGGACGCCCGGGGGAGAAGCATGAACATGAACGTGGCCATCATCACGGACATGAGGATCTGGATGATGTAGGTCAAGAAGGCGGTCATGGAGCCGATCTGCATCGCTCCTGAGTCGACGCGAGCCGCACCGAACCAGAGCACGGCGACGCTCGAGAGGTTCATCACCAGCATCACAGACGGGAAGATCGCTGCCATCCACCGACCGACGTTGATCGACACGTTCGTCAGGTCGGTGTTCGCTTCAGCGAATCGGTCGGTCTCGAACGGTTCGCGGACGAAGGCACGAATGACCCGGATGCCGGTGATCTGTTCTCGGAGGACCTGGTTGACCGTGTCGAGTCGCCGCTGCATGACGCGGAACCCGGGCACCATGTGCGACAGAATGAACCAGATGATCAAGCTGAGGATCGGGACGAGCGCCAGGATCAGCCAGGAGAGACCGACGTCCTCGCGCAGCGCCATGAACACGCCGCCGACCATCATGATCGGGGCGGTTACCAGCATCGTGAACGTCATGAGGACCAGCATCTGGATCTGCTGGACGTCGTTGGTGTTGCGGGTCAGGAGTGACGGTGCTCCGAAGCGTGCCATCTCCCGGCCGGAGAAGTCGAGCACACGGCGGAAGAACGCCGAGCGAACGTCTCGTCCGAACGCCATCGCAGCCCGGGAGCCGAAGTAGACGGCCGTGATCGTGACGACAACCTGGACCAGGGACACCGCGAGCATCCACCCTCCCATGCGGAGGATGTATCCCGTATCACCGCGGAGGACGCCCTTGTCGATGATGTCGGCGTTGAGGCTCGGAAGAGTCAGGGCGGCGAGGGTGCCGATGAGTTGGAGACCGACGACGATCGCGATCTCCCGCTTGTAGGGCTGGAGGTACTCGCGGAGGATCTTGATCAACATCAGCCAGTCGCTTCTCCGTCGGCTGCTGCGATGCCGCGCAGCAGCATGTCGACGATCTCGGCGGCGTCCGGTTTCGCATCGGCTGCCATCAGCGGATGGGCGTTGGCGAAGACAAATCCCATGAATGCCACTGCGGCCCGGCCCGGGTCGACCCGGAGGTCATCTCCGTGGTGTTCGAAGAGTTCGGTGAGCGCGGTGAGGATGGCAGCGTTCGACTCCATGATGAACCGGTGTGCTTCGGCGGGTTTCTTGGGGCTGGCGGGTTGGATCGTGCGCAGGACACCGACGAGCGTCCCGATCCGTTCACTTCGCTCGAGGAGCACGGCGGCGACCGACTCGAGTTGGTCTTTCAACGCCGTAGTGGGGGAGACCTCCGCTATCGCAACTCGGAACGGTGTGGGGTCCATCGTGAGCTTGACGGCCTCGATGATTACCGCCGATTTGTCGGGGAAGACGCTGAAGATCGTGCCTTCGGCGACACCGGCAGCTTCGGCCATTTCGCGTGAGGTGAGCGTCGATCCCTTCTCAAGAATGAGCGGGATCACAGCCTCGACGATCGCTTGCCTGCGGTCGTCGGGAGCCAGTGGTTTGGCGCGTCGATGGGCGGGGTTCACCCGGCGAGTATAACTGAGTGAGGACTCACTCAGTACAGTTGGAGAAGGACGGATCCGGAATCGACCGCATCATTCCGGGAGGCGATGCGACAAACCGTCTGCTGGTACGGTTCCGATGGAGATGACCGAACATGAACGGATCGCAGCCGAGTGGTTCGGCATGGTGGGAACGAGCAGCCCCCTGCCGGGCTATACCGATGAGAATGCGAAGATCGTCGATCGGAACGGTGGCACGGCCCTGCTCCGGATCTCCCCCTCGGATCGTGACCCCGACGAGATCGCGTTCTGCCAGGCGGCCATAGCTGCAACGGCCGATCTCGAAGTCGGGACACCCGACGTCGTCGCAACCATCGGCGGTGACGGATGGGCGATTCTGGACGATGGACGGATCACACACATGTACACATGGGTCGACGGCACCCCGTTCAGCGAGGCCGGGTGCCCCGCGCACCTTGCCGGCGAGATCGGCGCCGTCGCCGGCTCGATGGTCTGCTGTCTGCGGGGTGTCCAAGCGTGGCAGCGCCCACCCGGGTTCCGGTGGGAGATCACAGGGGCGGGTTGGGTTATCCGCGATCAGATGGTATTCGTGGACGACGGGCGCAGCAGGAACCTCATCGGGCGAGTGCTCGATCGGTTTAACCGAATTGACCTTTCATCGCTCCCTCGACAGGTGATCCACAATGACCTGAACAGCGAGAATCTCCTGGTTCGGGATGATGCCATCGTGGGGGTCATCGACTTTGCTGACGTCGTCGAGTCGGTTCGCATCGCCGAACTCGCGATCGCGTGCGCATACGCGATGCTCGATCAGGAGGATCCCATTGCAGTGGCGTCGGACGTCATCGCCGGGTATCGATCTGCCACCGAGCCGTCGGTAGCAGAAGCCGAAGTGCTCCTCGATCTCATCCTGGTCCGATTGGCGACATCGGTCACGATGTCGGCGAGCAGCGACGGCACGAATCCGCACCAAGTGGCCTCCGAAACTCCGGCGTGGGATCTGTTGGAGCACCTGATGGCGACCGATCTGGACGTCATTGCGGCCGCATTCGCCGATGTCTAGCGCGGCAGTCGCCTGGCGTAGCTGACCGCACCGTCAAGGATGAGCTCCGATTACTGCCGGATCGCGTCAGGCGGCAGTCGGCCGGATTGACGTGATGTCGCTGAGTGCGATCGACTCGGTCCCGGTCCGGTGACGCAGCAGGATCGACCGGTCCCCGTAAGGGGTCTCCATACCGAGATACTCGCCGGCTGTGGTGTGGTGCCGGGTCGTGGCCCGGTATGTCGATCCGAGTTGGAGATGATTGAGATTCCATGGTGCGCTCGCGCGCGAGGTGTGTGGTGCCTTCATTGGCACTCCTTTCGAGTGGGCCGTTTGGCCCGAGGTTGAAGTTGAGGTGAAGTTGTCGTTCTGTGGGCTCGCTGCGCCAAATAGGACGCCGCGTACCCTGGGTACGCGGCGTTGGTTAGCCGCTGTGGCTTCGGGGCTTTGCGAGGCGAACCGTCAGGTCCCGGCCCTTGAGCTTTGTCCCGTGCAGCTTCTTCGCTGCAGTGCGGGCCGCCGGTCCCGGCATGTCGACGAAGCCGAACCCCTTGGATCGGCCGGTCCTGCGGTCGATGATGATCGTGGCCTGGTGCACGTCGCCGTAGCGTTCGAAGAGGGCTGCGACGTCGTCTTCGGTGACTCCCCACGAGAGGTTCGCAACGTAGAGGCTCTCTGCGCTCTTCTTCCCGTGTTTCGGTTTCCTCTGCTCGGGAGCGCCCGG
>JAMBLK010000202.1 GCA_023336855.1 Actinomycetes bacterium | reverse complement strand
TGCGGGAAAACCGCACGCACGGATTGAAAGGGGAATGCGGAAACGGGCCATCACCGGCACCGCGCCGCTGACTACCAATGGCACTTCTTGG
This sequence comes from Actinomycetes bacterium, assembly GCA_023336855.1. Classification (GTDB taxonomy): domain Bacteria; phylum Actinomycetota; class Acidimicrobiia; order Spongiisociales; family UBA5794; genus JAHEEL01. Next base: position 3,588 of record JAMBLK010000202.1, on the reverse strand, counting down.
CGATCTCGACGTACATCTCTTCAACGAAGGCACGCAGTCCCGTGTGTACGACCACCTCGGAGCACAGTTGCTGCCCGACGGTGGGGCACACTTCGCCGTCTGGGCTCCGAACGCCCGCGAAGTCGCCGTCATCGGTGACTTCAACGGATGGGATACAGCGGCCCACCAGATGTTTCCCACCGGTTCCGGCATCTGGAAGGCCGTCGTGCCGGAGGCCTCTCCCGGCAACACCTACAAGTATTCGATCACGACGGCCTCCGGGGATCGGATCGAGAAGGCCGATCCCGTAGCATTCCTGGCTGAGGTCCCGCCGAAGACGGCATCGGTGGTGTGGGGGCTCGATTACGAGTGGGGCGACGCCGCTTGGATGTTGTCACGCGAGGGTCGACAAGCCCATGACGCGCCGATGGCTATCTATGAACTCCACACCGGGTCGTGGAAGAAGGCCGACAACGGCGACTCCCTGTCGTATCGAGAGTTGGCAGGGCCCCTGACCGACTACATGACGGAGATGGGGTACACCCACGTCGAGTTCATGCCGCTGTCTGAGCATCCCTACTACCCGTCATGGGGATATCAGGTGACCGGCTACTTCTCGCCGACAAGCCGATTCGGCACGCCCCAGGATCTGATGTACCTCATCGATCGCCTGCACCAGGCGGGTATCGGGGTGATCCTGGATTGGGTCCCCTCACACTTCGCGACCGATGGCCACGGCCTCTCCCAGTTCGACGGAACAGCGCTCTACGAACACGAAGATCCACGGAAGGGATTCCACCCCGACTGGGGCAGCTTCATCTTCAACTACGGACGGAACGAGGTCCGCTCGTTCCTCGTCTCGTCGGCGAACTTCTGGCTCGATCGCTACCACGTCGACGGCCTCCGGGTCGACGGCGTTGCCTCGATTCTCTACCTCGACTACTCGCGGAACGAGGGAGAGTGGGAGCCCAACATCTACGGCGGGAACGGGAACCTCGAGGCGATTTCCCTGCTCAAGCAGGTCAACACTGTGGCATATGGGGAGCACCCGGGCATCACGATGATCGCGGAAGAGTCGACGGCGTTCGCCGGCGTCTCGCGTCCGGTCGACACAGGGGGTCTGGGCTTCGGCTACAAGTGGGACATGGGCTGGATGCACGACTCCCTCGAGTACTTCGCCCATGAACCGATACACCGTTCGTTCCACCAGAACGATCTGACCTTCCGGATGCTGTACGCCTACGACGAGAATTTCATTCTCACGCTCTCCCACGACGAAGTGGTCCACGGCAAGGGATCGCTCATCAACAAGATGCCCGGTGACGAGTGGCAGCAGTTCGCGAACCTCAGAGCGCTCTACGGCTACCAGTACTCGCTGCCGGGGAAGAAGTGTCTGTTCATGGGCAGCGAGTTCGGGCAGCGATCAGAGTGGTCGGTCGACCAACAACTCGAGTGGTTCGTCCTCGACCACGACAACCACGCAGGCATGCAGCATTGGGTTGCGGATCTCAACGCTCGATATCGCCTCGAATCCTCGCTCTTCGTCGAGGACTACGACCCTTCCGGATTCGAGTGGATCGACGCGGGTGACGCCGGAGCGAGCGTCTTCAGCTTTCTGCGAAAGGGCGGTAACCGACCGGTGCTGATCGTGCTGAATCTCACACCCATCACGCGACCCGGATATCGCGTCGGTGTCCCGGTGGGAGGTACCTGGGAGACGCTCCTCAACAGCGACGATGAGCGCTACTGGGGATCGGGGGCCGGGACGAGCGGATCCGTTGAGGCCGTTGATGCCCCAATGCACCGACGGAATCACTCGCTGTCAATCGATCTGCCGCCTCTCGGGGTCCTCTTCCTCGCGCCGAAGATCTGACGCTCACCGCGCCCGACCGCGTTGAGGCGTGTCGCTGTGGCCTACAAGACGAAAGCTTCGAAGAGAGTCAGCCCTGCGATGGCGAAGAACAGCCAGCCCAAGCTGCGGATGAGGCGCTGTTCGGGGACGCGGCGGATGAACGCCGGGCCGAGCTGACCTCCGATGATCACCCCGGGTACGGTGAACATGATGATCGAAGTGATCGTGCCGATGTCCGATCCCGGCGTTGTGAAGAAGCTGATCGCGTGGGTGACACTCGCTGCAAGCGCGGTGATGGCGACGGTGGTGACGCTGACGGCGACGGCGATCCTCGAAGGAACACGGCAGCGCTTCACGAGTGTGAAGGAGTTCGCCTCGCCCAGTCCCGTTGAGATGAGTCCGACGAATAGTCCTCCGATTCCGGCTCCGGTTCTTCCCTCACTGGTACGGCAGAGTTCGTATTCATAGACGGTGTTATCGGCGGTCACGATGCGCCTCGCGGTCGCCGGTTGAACGACGTCGATCCCCATCTTGATCTCGACATCCTGCTCGGCCGGGTCGTGGTGCCGAACGAATGTGACGGCGATCCCGGTGAGTCCGAGTGCCAGGATCATCTTCAGGAAGAGTTCGGGTGCGATCCCGGCAAGGAGTGAGCCGACGATCGCAGCGGGCACTGCCGCGGTTGTCAGGAGTCGCACGACCTGCCAGTCGATTGCCTTCGCTCGTGCGTGGGCGATGACGCCGGAGGCGAACCCGAAGACTTCAGTGACGAGAGCCGCGCCGATAGCGACGGACGGTTCGAGACCGAGTGCGACCACGAACAGCGGGGAGAAGAACGTCGCCCCACCGATGCCGGCACCGTTCGCAACGGCTGCAATCATGATCGCGACCGGGAACAGCCACCACAGGCTCAGATCCATGGAGTCACCCTACGTCCATTGAGACGCGATGGTCATGGACACGATGAGCGAGGTGAGCGAAGTCGTCGTCGATCCGATACGGGTAGTCATCCCACCATCCGTCTCGATCGGGTTCGTAGCGTCGGGGAAACGGTGCCCGGGCAAGGGCGATGCGCTTCATCTGACGCTCTGTGGCCCGCATGCTCTCGACCGATCGGGTCGCTGGGACCGGTTCGAGGATCTCGAGGCGAACCCGCTGGCGACGACGGACGGTCGGCCGGTACGGATACTCCCACACGCGATGCGTGCCGCTGATGACGACGGGCAGGACCGGACGACCGAGTTTGGCTGCGATCCGGAAAGGACCCGGGTAGAAGGCCGCCTCGACACCGAGGATGCTCCCCTGGGGGAACACGACGAAGCTCTCACTTCGGTCGAATGCCGCTTGTGCACCGCGCAACAACGCTCGGAAACCGTCGGTGCCCGAGCGAGTGGAGACGCTGGTCTGTCCCGAGGCCGAAAGGTACGAACCGAGGAATCGCCATCCGAACAGTTCGTCACGTGCCGCGAACGAGAGATGAAGCGGGATGCGAGTGATGACGAGCGGATCCACGAGTCCCTCGTGCAGCGGGACGATGACGTACTCCTGATCGGGATCGACGCGATCGAGGCCGGATACCGTGACGCCGATTCCGAGCGCCCGGATCATGATGCTGGCCCAGATGCGCTCGAGACGGTGGAGTAGTCGACGCCGACCGAGGCGTCCGGAGGCGAGGATCATCCACCTGAGAGGACCGAAGAGAACCGTGGAGACAGCCGTCAGGCGAGCCCAGGACACGAGATCGCCGACGCGGGCGC
>JAMBLK010000201.1 GCA_023336855.1 Actinomycetes bacterium | reverse complement strand
CCAGTCACGGTCGACAGGCGTCTCCCAATCGTCGCACGGGCAGCACCGCGGTGTTCGAGCCACCGGGCGAACAACTCGATGTGTGTCCGCCGCACAGCAACCAGATCAAGATCCTGGTGGGAACACCAAGAAACGAACTGACGGAGATCCTGCTCATACGCCAACCGGGTGTTACCCGAATACCCCGTCAAGAACCCGGCCAAAGCCAACTGAACCTCGAACGCCTGCTCCTCGCTTCGCCGTGCCATGACGACCGTTGATGATCCGATACCCATGTGTTACTCCCAACCCCAGCCGGGAGAACCAACCTGCACCACACCAACTCAACTCGCCAGAGCGCATAAGTGCCGACATGGGCGGCCATTCCGACGCAATGCGGCTGCGCCTTCATCCTTGACGACGAAGGACCCGCAGACGGGGGGGAGACTGCGGGTCCTTCTCGGACAATCCCTAACCTACACGCTGATAGTTCTCTTCGCGTGACTTAGTGCCGCCCTGGATTACCAAGCCTATGTGGCCGTCTGGCTTCGCTACAGACCGACCATAGGCGCCTCGATATGGGCGTGCGCGACGCCGTTGCCGTGCCGAGAATTGACGGGTAGGTTGATGTGAATGCGACTGGCCTTTGACACCGCCGGACCCGATTCGGGACCACCGATCGTCTTGCTGCATGGGTTGACCGGCAGCCGGGAGCGCTACTCCCGTCTCGTCGACTGGTTGAGTTCTCGGGGACATCGGGTGGTCAACGTTGACCTCGGAGGTCATGGCGAGTCGGCCTGGGCCGACGCGTACCGAGCGAGCGACTATGCGATCGATGTCGTCGAGTTGATCGAAACCGAACAGATCGGTCCAGCAGTCATCGTTGGGCACTCGATGGGCGGAACGGTGGCCGTAACACTGGCCACTCGGAGACCCGAGATGGTCGAGGCGTTGTTCCTGGAAGACCCTGCTCTCTACGCCACCGAAGAGGACATCTCCGGGGCTGAGGAGTTCATGACGCAGGTGAGAGACTGGCAGAGCAGCGGAGCGACTGAGGACGAAGTCGTGGGTGTGATCGGACACTGGCCTTCTGCGCATCCCGACAAGACCTTCAGCGATCTAGCAGACGCTGACGAGCTGGCCGCATACGCCAGAGCACTCCTCGCTTTCGATCTTGCTGCGTTGGAAGCTTTCGTCCGTGGAGATACGTTCATGGGGCACGAACCTGGTGCACGGGCGGAATGTCCCGTGACGGTGATCAGAGCCGATCCGGCGCTTGGTGCCGCCTTCCTCCCTGAACACGGCGATCGCTATCTCGCCGCAGTTCCTCAGGCTCAGATCGTGGCTGTCGAGGGCAGCGGCCACTCGATCCTCGGCGACCCGGTCGGACACGGTCCGTACATGAAGGCTCTGGACGATCTCCTTAGTTCGCTCTAGCCCGAGCACGCATAGGTGCTTCGATATGGGCGGTCAGGGCGTGGCTTTGACGAACCTTTAACACCGGTTTCGTAGGTTGATGCCAATTGGCGATGCTCTGAAGGGAGCAGAAGGAGATGAGTGGATGCGTAAGGCAGTCATTCTGTTCGCAGTCTTGGCAACAATGATGATTCCGGCAGCGGCGTTGGCTACGCCGCCTGAGGTTGTTGACGAGGGGGAGTTCGATCTCAGCTATCTCGATCCCGACATGTCCGAGGTGTGCGGCTTTGAGGTCAACGTTGCTGTTGTAGGGGCCTACAAGGTGACGGTGTTCTACGACAAGAACGGCGAACCGGTTCGGGAGCGTATTCATGAAGGCGGCAAGGCTCTCTGGACCAGCGCCAATGGCGAAGCCTGGGAGAACTACACGGTCAATGTTGAT
>JAMBLK010000200.1 GCA_023336855.1 Actinomycetes bacterium | reverse complement strand
TCGAGCCATGCCATGAGTGTCCAGGCTCCCCAGAGTTCATCGGTGACGGTGCGGGTCGCTGTCCCGGCATCGAGGTAGGCAAGGTGCCTGTGGTACCGGCGACGGTCGAGGATGTGTTCGGCTGAGGCGGTGATATCGGAGAAACGTTCACGGTACTGAGGTGCGTGGTGAGAGAAGAGACCGTCGAGATACTCGTCGGCCACCGTCTTGTCCTGGCGTTCGATCACGGAGTCCGGGAGCCAGCCAGCAAATCCGCGGCGCACCAAGGCTTTCATCCGTGGGTCGTAGGGTCGGTCCATGACGGGGATCGAGGCGAGATACTCCACCACGGCTCGGTCGAGGAATGGATGCGAGACCTCGACACCACACGATGCGTACAGGGCGTCCTGAAGTTCGTTGAGGTGCTCGATGCCGGGATCTGATGCGTGGGCGATCACGAGGTTCTGCGTGAGTGACGGGTACGTGGTCCGGCCCCGGATCTCCTCGCTTGTAGGTGCTGGGTGTGCGTGTGCCAGGTCGCGATGTATCAACGATGACGGTGACCCGGGTCCGCGGATACCACGAATCGGTTGTTTGAGGGCTTCGGGTGCAGCGGACGCAGCGGACCGCAGAACCGTTTTTGATACCGGATAGTCGTAGCGTGAGGCGAATTCCCGTATGCCTGACAGCCACGGGCGCAACGCTCCGGTCCTCAGATAGTCGGCGAGGAGTTGATACTCGAACAGGACGTCGTCGCCACCGTGACCCGTCAGGAGCAGACCAGCATCGACACCGTCGGCCACCGAGCAGGTCTTGGACCACATGTCCCTGATCCGGACGATGCCTGGCCCGTCGATGGTCCACATGTCATTGTCATATGCGCCGATATCGGGGATGGACGGAGTGAAGTCGTGATGCGGGAACGGTTGGCGGGCGGCGATCTCGTTGATCCACGCGGTCTCGTCGATTGTGTGTCCAGGGAACACCGCAGAGACGGTGTGAAGGTCGGTCGACAGGTGTCTTCGTTCGTCGAGGATGTGGGCAGACGCCGTGACTGACGAACTGTCCAGGCCGCCGGTGAGTTGGGCTACGGCGGTACCGGTGCCAGACAGACGGTGGTGGACGGACTCGACGAGGCGTTCACGGAACTCACCGGGGACGTCGGACGGGACCGGTGGAGTGGAGATCTCCGGTGATGGATCCCAGTAGCGGAAGGCTCTGCACGATGCCGTCGTCGTGATCAGGCACGTGGCACCCCGGACACGTTCGATGCCGGAGAAGAACGTCGCGTGTGGTTCGTCGTGACGGTCGAGGAGATGACCTACGATCGAACGTTCGTCCGGTACAACGGGTCGTGCAGAAGTCGCCGCGAGTTGCTTGACCTCGGACGCGAACCGTATGCCCGTCGCCGTACGTTCGAAGAACAGCGGCTTGACCCCGAAACGGTCCCGTACGGCGATCGCAACCGCGTTGCGGTCGTCCCAGATGACGAAGGCGTAGTCTCCGTCGAGACCCTCGAGAAACCGTGTTCCCGACCTGGCATACGCGTTGAGGATGAGACGCCGGTCGTCCATGCCAGCTGTAGCGGAGAGTCCTCCAGCCCTGGATCGCAGGCTGTCACGGTCCCATAGTCGTAGATCACCGACGATCGAGAGATGCCCGAGCTCCATGATCGATGAGCGTTCTACGCGGTCCTGATTGTTGCGTGTCTCGGAGAATGCTGCATGTTCGGAGCCGCCGGAGGTGATGCCACCGCGGCAGCGATGCGGGACCGCATCCATCATCGCGATGGTTTCCGCTGTTTCGACGGGACGTGCCCAGTCGATGACGGCGGCGAACCCCGCCATCACAGCATCCTGTTCGTAGCGGATGGCTGGTGGTTCTCGGTCACCTTCCCCAGCACCTCGTCGACGAGCGGGAGGCTGCTGAGCTCGTCGGGAATAGTCAGGCCGTACACCGGAATGGATGCGGCGATCCGGTGGTAGGCGTCGAACTGGAACGCCCACGACGACGGGTCGCCATGTTCCCCGAACCCGTTCGCAATGAGACTCTGGAGCGCCATGCTGTCTTCGAGGCGTACCGGGTCGACGTCGCGCGTATCGCTGCGAACGAGGAAGAACAGCGCTGAGATCGGTGTCAGGTCGTGCGCGACGGGGGCCGAGGGCGCGGGAGTGAACCGTATCGGGAGAAGGTCGTCGGAGACGAACCGGTGCCGCTGAGTGGAGAGGAATCGGACGAGGGTCGACTTGCCTGCACCGCTCGGGCCGATGAACGCGATTACGGCGCCATCGGCCTCGACGGCACCTGCGTGTAGCACGAGACGGTGTGTGAGGGCTGAGAAGATCGGTGCCATCTGCCTGAGCTGCCATGCCCGGTCGGCAGGTTCCTCGAAGCTGTCTGGGAGCCAGCAGCGGTTGGACGACGCGTCGATGGCGCCGTTGAGACCATCGGGTCCACACACATACGTAACATTGGCGGGCGCCAGGGCGCGGAACGAGTCGGAGTCCAGGAAGCTTGTGTCGAGCTCGCCATCAGCGAACCCTTCCGTTGGAAGCCCTGGGAGGTCCTCGTCCGTGGAGAAGGCGACACCGCCGATGGTGTAGCGGATGGTCATGAGAAGACGATCCCAATGGGGTCGCCTTCGAAGACGGCGAACCGGTCCGCTACGTCGGGGTCGTCGTTCACGACGGTGCCATCGAGTTCGACCCATGCGTGCCCGTCGAGGCGGCCGTGGTCGAACGTCACACCGATCCGGATGTATGCGTCGAGGTTCCGTTGGTGCATCACGAACCACAGGAACACGGACCGGTCGAGACAGGACGCACCGTAGGGTCGGCCTCCGACTAGTTCGATGTCGTCCGCCCATCGCTGCACCGCCGCGATGGTGGCGGTGCGGTCGGTGAACGGGGTAGGTAGCGAGCCGACAAGACGCACGGTCCGCGAGAAACCGATCGTGCGGAGCGCCAACCGTGTGAGACGAACCCCGAGGGCGAACCCGGCACGGCGCACGAGGCCGGAGGCCGTCACCGTTGGCTCCGTGGGGATGTCGTGGCGGATCGCATGGTGGAGTTACTCGGTGACGAGGCCGGCATCGATGAGATCCCGCATGAGGGCATTGACGTCGGATGCTGCCTGGTCGTCTTCGACGTCGAAAGCCGCTACGACGGCCTCGACGAGATCCGACAGGGAACAGTCATCGGCGAGGTGGTTCCAGACCGCTGCGCCGACGTCGTTGAGACCGAAGTATCTTCCCGACTCGACGTCGAGAAGGACCACTTCGTTCCCAACCGTGCGGGCCATGACAGACTCGTTTCGTCTCATACATCTTCCCTGGTACTCAGCGTTGGGGATGGAGGATACCGGCAGCGGCATTCGACCGGGATGAGGGTTCGTGCTGGTCCCAGCAAGGGGACAGGTGGGGCCGTGGCGTGTCCTAGCTTCATGGTCGCCGGTCGGGGGCGCGGGCGGCTCTCGCTTGCCGGTGTTGGGCTCGGCGCCACCGGTACAGGGCGACGATGTAGGGATCCGAGGTGGCGGTGGATCGGTGGTCGATGACCGACCGCGGCGGGAACACCCGCAGCGCGAGCGGTCGGACAGTCTCGAGTCGCCTGCCCCGCACGAGGATGCCGGTGAGGCTCTGGCGGCGATACGCGCGGGCCACGCTGTCGTGTCCTTGGAGCCGGAGACGTCGGGGCCACACGGTGGTGATGAGCATCCGGGACTGCGGGCTGATGACCGTTGGCAGAGGCGAGGTTCGCCCGAGCACGTCGCACACGTACCCGAGCGAGAAACGGATCAGGTCGGTCCACCCTTCCCGTTCGACATAGGCCGCAACGGCGCCCCAGTCCGGGTCGGCGTCGAGCATCAGGGCGACATCGTAGATATGGAGGAGGTCGGCGAAGTTGTCTCTGAACAGATGGAGCAGAGCCTGGATGAGCGACCATTCCAGGTTCAGCATGCGTACGACCGTGCCGTTTGGCAGCTCGATAGGTTCCGCCGTTACCCAGATGTCGCCGAGCAGCCTGGATTCCAGCGTTAGGTTCATCGGATCGCGATGGATGTCCACATCGAAGCCGTCTATTGAGACCGTGTGCTCGAACACACGGTTCTCTTTGACCATCGCCGAGATCGCTTGTTCGGTTCCCGGTGCCGGATCGAAGTGTGCAGCGAGCTCACCCATCCGGTCGAGTTGTTCCGGGGCCACGAAGATGTCGATGTCATACGCCGGACGCAGCGAGGGATCATCGTACCAGCGGGAGCCGATTGCCATGCCTTTGAAGATCGCGACATCGATGCCGAGGTCGTCAGCGACGTTGAGGAGTGTGTCGAGGGCGGTCTGAGCCGCGTGGAGGTCTGCAGCACTTTCGAGTGTGAGCATCGCAAGCACCGTCAGCGCATCCGCGTCGCCTTCGAGACCCAGGTGCTGCACGCCGTGATCAAG
>JAMBLK010000199.1 GCA_023336855.1 Actinomycetes bacterium | reverse complement strand
GATCGGTAGACCAGTGCTGCTCTACTCGCTACTGCTCTACTGATCTACTTCGCCCCTTTCTGTCACAGGCGGTTCGTAGGTTGACGGCATGTTCTGTCTTTCTTGCACCATGCCTTGTTCCGGGTCGCTTTGTGAGCGGTGTCGACTCGAGCTGCGTCCGGCCCCGGAGATGTCGGTCGGACCGGGTCTGATCGGAGTGGCGGGCTTCGTTCATGAGGGGCCGGCCCGGCGCCTCGTTCACGCACTGAAATACCGGGCCGTGTTCGCCGCAGCCGAACCCCTCGTCGATGCGATGGCTGAGAAGATTCCCGGATCGACCACGGCTCTCATTCCCGTACCGAGAGCCACCCTCCGGGCGTTCCGCCACGGAATCGACCCGGCAGCCGTCCTTGCCGCCGGAGTTGCTCATCGCACGGGTCTCCCCGTCGTTGATGCGATCAAGCCTCGCTGGTGGTGGCGCCGCCATGCCGGACGCAGTCGCGACGAGCGCTCCGAGATCTCGTTCTCCGCGACTGGAGCACCCGTCCCGAAGAACGCAGCGCTTGTCGATGACGTGCTCACGACGGGCGCGACGGCTCGTGCAGCGACAGCCGCACTTGAGGGTCTTCCGACTCTTGTCCTGGTTGCTACCTGCGCGAGTAGGATGGACACAGGAGAGAGTCCCTATGGAGGTGCGGTGACGGTTCAACCGTTCAGCGGTCCGACCGATCGAAGCACCCTCCGCGCCCGAACGACCAACACAAGTCGATTCGACGCGTCCGGAAGAGACCCGGTGGGACATAGCCGTTACGGAGAGGAGCACGAGTGAACGTTCGGATCCACGGGCGAAACACCGAGATTGCTGATGACATCCGCGATCTCGCTCATGAGAAGGTCGAGCATGCATCGAGGATCTTCGACGATGTGACGAACGTCGACGTCGAATTCTCCGAGAACGGCAATCCGAGGCAAACCGACGGCAGATATCGCGTCGAGATCACCTCGAACGCTGCCGGCCAGATCGTTCGCGTCGAGTCGGATGCATTCGACGCGCGGGCAGCACTCGACACAGCGTCCGACAAGTACGAACGGCAGCTCAGAAGGCTTAAAGAGCGCCTCATTCAGCGATCTCGCAAGACCAGCCACAAAGACCTCAACCCGGTCGTCATCCCGGTCGATGACCTACATGACCGGGATGCCGTCATCGTGAGGCGGAAACAATTCACGTTGCGGCCCATGTCGGTCGAGGAAGCTGTATTGCAGATGGAGATGCTCGGACACGACTTCTTCGTCTTCCTCGACGCAGACAGAGGCAGACAGTCGGTGCTCTACTACCGGCGAGACGGCGATCTCGGCATGATCGAACCGGAGTAAGCCAAGCCTGGAGTGGTGAGCCGAGATGAGAAGACTGCTCGTTGTCGACGATGTACCGCTGTTCCGGGCAGGACTGTCTTCCGCCCTGAAAGACGCTGGTTTCGACGTTGTCGCTGAGGCCGGCGACGGCGAAGGCGCAGTCACTGCCGCCGAGGAGCATCAGCCGGATCTGGTCCTGCTCGACATCCTTATGCCCGGCATCTCCGGACTTGAGGTCGTTGAGAAGATCAGCGCCGTCGCCCCGGAAGCACAGGTCGTGCTGCTCACAGCGAGCGAATCGGAAGAGGATCTCCTTGTCGGGGTGAAGGCCGGTGCGCGCGGATACGTCACGAAAGATGCTCCGTTCGATGCCCTCGTCGATGCCCTCAACGCCGTCGAGGGCGGCGGAGCCGCAGTATCCCCGAACATGGCAGGCAAGCTCCTCGACGTGACCCGGCAGCTACTCCGTCACCAGGAACTGCTGCAATCGAGGAAGCCGGTATTGACCGGACGCGAACTCGAAGTCCTCCAACTCGTAGCAGAAGGACAGACCAGTCGAGAGATCGGCGTCCTCCTGTTCATCTCCGAGAACACCGTGAAGAACCACATCAGAAACATCCTCGACAAACTCGGCCTACATTCGAGAAACGAAGCAGTGTTGTACGCGGTACGAGAAGACTTGATAAGCCTGTCTTGAGTAGATCAGTAGATCAGT
>JAMBLK010000198.1 GCA_023336855.1 Actinomycetes bacterium | reverse complement strand
TACGCCATACGTATGGCGTACTACTTCCTGTTGTCTCCCCGGTTCTAGCCAAATCCGCCGGAATCCGAAGTGCCGGTTACGTTTCGGTCGCGTTCGACCCGCGAAGTCGCTCGAAGGCGGCCCACCCAGGTGGGGCCGTGAACCAGAGCAACCCGACGATGGCGAGCGCCGAGGTCAGACACCACAAGCAGGTGGCTCCGATCACGAACGGCTCGAGGAACGTCAGGTAGATCGAGAACATGGTGCCGCCGAACGCGGTCACGGCGATCAGGAATGATGCGATGTCGGCCGTGCGGCCCTTCGCGAACTTCGTCACGATCCAGCCGATGATGAGGCCGATGTAGGCAATCGCTCCGAGGACTCCTATGGGTATCCCGAAGATGGAGGCGTAGGCGCTCTGTTGCACGGCGTTGCAGTCGCCGACGGGTCCACAGACGGCCTCGACGCCGCTCGTCTCGACGCTTGCCAGATACAGAGACACTCCGAGGCCGATGACGGCAAAGACGGGGATGACCCATGCGGGGCCACCGTGGAGGGAGCCGCGATGAACCAGGACGGGAACGAGTATGAGGCTTGCGAGCAGTCCGGCCAGGACGAGGATCGCGAGGCCGTTGCCCAGTGGATCCCGTGCGATCTTGTCACCGACCGATTCGTTCCCGGCCGACGGGAGTGCTTCCGACGAGCTGCCGGTGCCCTCATCGGTGGACGGCTGGTCGACTCCCGAGTAGCCGGGAATCGTTGCCAAGGCCGCGTCGAGACCGGGGACGTCGGGCCACGCGATGCCACCGTTCGCAAGGCCTTCTTCGATGATGCCGGGGAACTCCGCTGGAATCTGTTCTGATCCGACGAGGTAGATGTCCTCAACGTCGAGTCGGGGCACGCCTGCTCGGTCGATACCGAGCCGCTCGCTGTCCTCACCGAACATGATCGCACCGATCTCCACGCTCGCGTCGACCAGGAGGATCTCGAGCGTTCCATTGGTCATCTCGTAGAAGGCGACTTCCTCTGGAGAAACGGTGTCGTCGAAGAGCACGACCGGCTCGCCGCCAAATTGCTCGAAGATGACGGGCAAGTGCTCGTTGATGACGAGTTCACAGTGCGGGCACGTTGGTGAGAAGAACATCACAGATTGAACAACGGGACCCTCTTCCGCATCTGTCTGCGCAAGCACAGGGAAAGCGGCGACAACGAGCGTCGCGACGAACAGGACTAGGAGAGAGATCCGCAGTTTCATATCCGCATAGCCTGGCGTGACTTCGGAATTAGCACCAGGGCCGGAAGACCGGAGAGACCCCGGCCGTCCGGCCCTGTTCGCCACGTTCCTTTGTATCAGCCGAGCAGTTTCGCCTTCGCAGATGCGAACTCGGCGTCGGTGAGCAAGCCTGCATTCTTCATGTCGGCCAGTCTCTGGAGTTGCCCCATGACGTCATTGGCCGGAGGGGCAGCGGCGACCGCAGGCTGAGGGGCCGGGGCTTGCTGGGCTTGCACGGAGTTCAACTGGGCCTGCATCTCGTCCAGTTGCGCCTGTGATTCGTATGCAGCCTGATTCGCGTCGGCTTGCTCCTGCTGGGCAGCCTGCTTGTTCGCGGACCTATTCCTCATGCCTCCGCTCACTGCGGTGGCGGTCCCTGCGATCACTGCGGTTCGGGCCATCGTTCCTGCGATACCCGGGCGTCCACGTCTTCTTGGCATTGTGAGTTCCTCCCTATTCGTCTTCGAGTGCTGCAACGGCGGCGAGAACCTCGTCCACGACGAGTCCCGGGATCCGCATGTTGGCGAGGAGGATGCCCCCCGAGTCAACGAGTTCGTCCCGCAGCGGCTTGAACCACGTGTGTTCGAATGCCAGCGCCGCGGCGGAGGAGCCGGGCTCCAACGCGTCGGCGAAGCCCTCCATGTCCTCTTCCGAGATCAGCCCGTTGCTCTTTTCGAGGAACCGGCTCAGCGCGGCCACGTCCTGGCCTGCATCGATCTGGTCGAGTTCGATGATCTCAACGTCTCCGGCGTCGTCCTTGTAGATGAGTAGCGCGTCGACAAGCGTGATCACGTCGTTGTCGACGAGTCGCTCGATCTCTGGGAGGATTCCCCCGGTGAACCGGTTCCCTGGGAACCCGATCACCAGCAACTCGATCGGACCGAGTGCCATTGTTCTCTCCTTGCGGTTGGGTACGGCAAGTGTTGTCGCGGTGCGGTGGCTCTGCAACTCTGCTTGTGCGGGGGACCTACCGGGTCCCAGGCGAGTGCTCCGGGGGTGAATTTCGCATTACGTATTGCATATGCGTATATTCCTCGCTCTCTCGAGGACTCGCTGTGGCTACTTCTATCGCAATTCTTGGTTCGTCCGGTTACGCCGGCGGTGAGTTGATCCGTCTGGTGGACGGACACCCCGATCTCAACGTCGGGTACCTCGGCGCCTTCTCGACCGCCGGCAAGACGCTCGGCTCCGTTCACCCGCACCTGCGCGACGGACACCGAATCCTTGGAGCGAATGACCCCGAGGTCGTTCCAGACGTTGGTCTCGCGTTTCTTGCTCTTCCTCACGGGGCTTCGTCGGTCCCGGCGATGGCGCTGCTGGACCGGGGGATACCCGTTGTCGACCTCGGCAGCGACTTCCGACTCGACACACCGCAGCGCTATCTCAACGCGTACGGCGACGACCACCCGTATCCAGACCAACTCGGTCACTGGGTGTACGGATTGCCGGAGCGCCACCGCTCCGAGATCTCCGGAACGGATCGGGTCGCGTCCCCGGGGTGCTATCCGACGTCGACGATCCTTCCCCTTGCGCCGCTCCTGGCCGCGGGACTCGTCGAACCGACCCGGATCATTGTCGATTCGATGTCAGGCGTTTCGGGTGCGGGGAGGGGAGTCCAGGCCGGCCTCCAATTTGGAGCGGTGGACGAATCGGCGAAGGCCTACAAGATCCTTGAGCACCGGCACCAGCCGGAGATGGAGAGAGCACTCGACCTGGAATCTGCCTCTCCAGTCGAACTCATCTTCACCCCGCACCTCGTACCGATGCAACGGGGCATCCTCACCACGATCTACGCACAGACCGTGACGGGGACGACGCTCGACGACGTGGTCGCCGCACTCGAGCACGTTTATCAGGATGAACCATTCGTGTCCCTGGTAGCCGGGTCCCCGGAGACCAGGTGGGTCACGGGTTCCAACCGGGCGCTGATCTCCGTGAACCTCGACGAGCGCACCGGTACGGCGGTCATCATCTGTGCGATCGACAACCTCGTGAAAGGCGCGGCGGGGCAGGCTGTGCAGGCGGCGAACCTGATGCTCGGTCTCGACGAGACGTCTGGGCTCCCGATGGAAGGATGGATGCCGTGAGTGTCGTTGCACCGAAGGGTTTCGAGGCCGTGGGCGTCTCCGCTGGAATCAAGAGCAGTGGAGAACTCGATCTGGCGATCGTCTCCACCCGCGCTCCGGTCCCGGCCGCCGCGGTGTTCACAACCAACATGGCGGCAGCCGCACCCGTCCGGCTCTCTCGCAAGCATCTCAGCGTTGCTCCGACGGCGCGGGCCGTCGTCCTGAACTCGGGATGTGCGAACGCATCGACGGGGAAACGCGGGCGTGCCGTGGCGGAGTTGACGGCCAACCGCACTGCCGAACTCCTGGGATGTGCACCGGAGGACATCCTCATTTGTTCCACGGGCATGATCGGAACTCACCTTGCCCCCGAGGCCGTGACCGCCGGTGTTGCGGACGCGATCGAGGGACTCGGCGACTCCGATGCCGACGGAACTGCCGCTGCCTGGGCGATCATGACCACCGACACCGAGCCGAAACAGGTCGTGGTTACGGCCGAGGGATTCACGGTCGGCGGGATGGCGAAGGGCGCAGGCATGATCCGCCCCGACATGGCCACCATGCTGGTCGTTCTCACCACCGATGCAGCCGTTACGTCGAGCGTCCTCGACGAAGCACTCCGGATCGCGGTCGATCACTCGTTCCATGCTCTCAACGTCGATGGGTGTCCCTCGACGAACGACACCGTCATAGCGCTGGCTTCAGGGGCCTCCGGGTTCACCCCCGAACCCGAGGATCTCGCCGCAGCGCTCACCGGTGCGACCGTCCAACTGGCACGGCACATCGCCGCGGACGCTGAAGGGGCCTCTCGAGTCGTCACGATCGCGGTGACCGGTGCTGTGGATGACGGTGCTGCACGGAACATCGGTAGGCAGGTCTCCGACTCGGTCCTCGTCCGCTCGTCGTTCTACGGGGCCGATCCGAACTGGGGCAGAATCGTTGGTGCGCTCGGCGAAGTGGATGAAGAAGTTGACTTCGACGACGTCACCATCGCGTTCGCCGGCACAACCGTCGCTCGATCAGGTGTAGGGGTCACGGTCGACGAAGACGCAATCAGTGC
Organism: Actinomycetes bacterium; assembly: GCA_023336855.1. Classification (GTDB taxonomy): domain Bacteria; phylum Actinomycetota; class Acidimicrobiia; order Spongiisociales; family UBA5794; genus JAHEEL01. The sequence continues at coordinate 4,129 of JAMBLK010000198.1, read as the reverse complement.
TGCCATGGCCGGCGACTTCGGTGTGGCAATCAGTGTCGGGAAGGGTCCGGGAACGGCTCGCGTGTTTACGACCGACCTGACTCCCGACTACGTGCGTTTCAACGCGGAGCGATCATGACCACAGGTCACACCGCACCGGACCGCGGGAAATCGACGATCGCCCGAACGATGGGCAAGGCCAAGATCTTCTCCGAGTCGTTGTCGTTCATCAAAGAGTTCCGGGACACAACCGTCGTGATCAAGTACGGCGGTTCGGCGATGGTGGACGAAGGACTCCGAAGCACGTTCGCCGATGACATCGCGATGCTCTACTACGTCGGTATCGATCCGGTCATCGTTCATGGTGGCGGTCCTCACATCAGCAAAGCGATGCATCAGCGGGGGGTCGAGCCGCAATTCGTCGAGGGTCTTCGGATCACCGACGCTGAGACCATGCGCGTCGTTCAGTCGACCCTCGCCGGGGAGATCAACCCAGACATCGTTCGCCTGATCAACGCCCACGGATCAGTGGCAACCGGCATCAACGGTCTGGACGGCAACCTCTTCGTCGCACAACCGAAGGACGATCGCCTCGGCTTCGTCGGTGAGATCACGGAAGTCAATCCCGCTCTTATCTCAAGCCTGCAGGATCGAGACTTCGTCCCCGTGATCGCACCTCTTGCGAGGGGTGAGGACGGCCAGGTGTACAACGTCAACGCCGACGCTGCCGCCGGCGCCCTAGCCGAGGCGCTCGGGGCCAAGAAACTCATCTTTCTGACCGATGTCGAGGGTCTCTATGGCGTGTTCGGCAATGAGGACACGCTGATCGCTCGCTCGACGGAGGACGGCATCAAGGACCTCCTTGCTTCCGGCACAGTGTCTGCAGGGATGCTGCCGAAACTCCGGGCATGCGTGCAGGCGATTGAAGCCGGGGTCGAACGGGTCCACATTCTCGATGGACGAATCCAGCATTCAGTCCTCCTTGAGATCTTCACGCCGGAGGGGATAGGGACGACGATCACCAAGGAGCCGTTCGTTCTATGAGTGGCACAGAAGCGAGACGGAGGCTTGTGACCCGACTGGTTGCGACCGAGACGATCGAGAGCCAGGCACAGCTGAGACGGTTGCTTGCCGATTCCGGGCACGATGTCACTCAGACGACGATCTCTCGCGATCTCGAGGCAATCGGGGCGACCAAGATGACGAACGGAGAAGTCGCTCGCTATCTCGTTCAAGATCCACTGGAGGTCCGCCGAGGGCGATCAGCGTTGACGTCGACAGTGAACGAGTTCGTTGACTCGGTTACCTGCACCGGGTCACTCGTTGTCCTCCACGTGCCTCCCGGCGCAGCCAATCTCGTGGCCGGGAAGGTCGACGCTGCGGGGATAGCGGGTGTGCTGGGAACCGTGGCCGGGAACGACACCGTGTTCATAGCGATTGACGGGTCCCTCAACGCAGCGGTGGTGGCTGCCGAAATCGAAGGAGTATGAAGTGAAACGTGGAATCAAGAAGGTCGTTCTCGCTTACAGCGGAGGCCTCGACACATCCATCATCTTGAGATGGATCATCGAGGAATACGGAGCCGAGGTGGTGACGTACACGGCAGACGTCGGCCAGGGCGAGGAAGCCGAGGAGGCGCATGAGAAGGCGCTTGCAACGGGGGCAGTCGAGGCGATCACCGAAGACCTGATAGAGGAATTCGTCGAGGACTTCGTGTTTCCCGCAGTTCGTTCCAGTGCCCTGTACGAGGGCTACTACCTCATGGGGACGTCGCTGGCTCGGCCGGTCATCTCAAAGGGCCTTGTGCGGGTTGCGGAGGAGACGGGCGCCGACGCCATTGCCCACGGATCGACCGGCAAGGGCAACGATCAGGTGCGGTTCGAATTGTCTGCATACGCCCTGAAACCGGACATCAAGGTGATCGCTCCGTGGCGCGAGTGGGACATGAAGGGCCGGGCCGATCTCGAGGACTACGCGAAGCGCTTCAACATCCCGGTGCCGACCACCCCCGAGATGCCCTACTCCATGGACGCGAACCTGCTCCACATCTCCTATGAGGGTGGCGTGCTCGAAGATCCGTGGGTGAGCCCTCCTCCGGGGATGTTCCGAATGACGACAGACCCCGGGGATGCTCCCGACGAGCCGGAGGTCATCACGGTTGGTTTCCGATCGGGGAACCCGGTGTCGGTGAACGGTGTCGAGATGGGCCCCGTCGCGTTGTTGACGCTGCTGAACGAGATTGGCGGGCGTCACGGTGTCGGTCGGGTCGACATTGTCGAGAACCGTTTCGTCGGGATGAAGAGCCGCGGGGTCTACGAGACGCCGGGAGGAACGGTGATCTACCACGCTCACCGTGCCGTGGAGTCATTGACGCTCGATCGTGAGGTCACCCACCTCCGCGACGAACTCTCGAACCGCTACGCCGAGATGGTCTACAACGGGTTCTGGTACTCACCGGAGAGAGAAGCTCTCCAGGCGTTCATGGACGATGTGCAGACCCGTGTCAACGGCGAGGCCAGGCTTCGGTTGTACAAGGGACAAGTGGTGATCGAAGGGCGTCGTTCGACGAGTCACGACCTCTATGACGAAGCGACCGTGACCTTTGAGGCCGACGAGGTCTACGACCAGTCCGACGCCGATGGCTTCATCCGTCTCCAGAGTCTCAGGTTGAGAACCTTCGCAGAAAAGCGAATGGGAGAAGGCGAGTGAGCCACCGGCTGCCGCCGGCGAGTACTCAGTACTCAGTACTCAGTACTCAGTACGGCGCGGTGCGCCGAGCGGTGCGCCCATGACCCTGTGGAGCGGGCGGTTCGTTTCGGGGCCCGACGAGACGCTGTGGCGGTTCACGACGGATACGTCCGATCGGCGCCTGCTCGTCGATGACGTGACGGGATCCCTCGCTCACGTCGCCATGCTCGGCGAGGTCGGTCTGCTCGACGACGACGCCGTTGTGCGGATCAAGGAAGGACTCGAACACGTTCTCGACGAGGCGCATGCTGGACGGTTCGAGTTCCGTGACACCGACGAGGACATCCACACTGCCGTGGAACGCCGTCTGGGTGAGTTGATCGGCGACGATGCGGGCCGCCTCCATACGGGACGTTCGCGCAACGACCAGATAGCTCTCGACCTCCGGCTCTACCTACGGCGTGCTGCCGACCACCGGGTCGAGCAGATTCAACACCTCGTGCGCGTGCTCGTCGACCAGGCGGAAGAAGCGGGTGACACGGTCGTGGCTTCATACACGCACCTCCAGCAAGCCCAGGCGATCCCTTTCGCCCACCACCTTCTCGCATACGCGTGGATGTTGCTGCGTGACGCCGACCGCTTCGTCGAGGCGAGGGGACGCATCGACGTGTCCCCACTCGGTGCAGGAGCGTCGGCAGGAAGCGCGTTGCCGTTGCGCCCGGATCTCGTCGCCGAGAGTCTCGGATTCCGCGGATCGTTCGAGAACTCTCTCGACGCCGTGTCGTCGAGAGACTTTGCTTCAGAGTACGTGTTCGTGGCTGTCCAGACGATGGTTCACCTTTCGCGCCTCTCAGAGGAACTCGTCCTCTGGGCGACGGAGGAGTACGGGTGGGCCGAGTACGACGACTCCTACACGACAGGATCGTCGGCACTGCCCCACAAGAAGAACCCCGACATCGCTGAACTTGCTCGCGGTAAGGCGGCGACGGTCATCGGGGATCTCACGGGACTTCTCAGTCTCCAGAAGGGGCTTCCCTTGTCCTACAACCGGGACCTCCAAGAGGACAAGCGGGCGGTGTTCCATGCCGACGATGTGCTCACCACAGCGCTAGCAGCCCTGACGGGGATGATCGAGACCGCCAGGTTCGATCCGCCTCCTCCGTCATCTTGGGTCGTCGCTCTCGATCTCGCCGAGGCTCTCGTTGCCCGGGGTGTGCCGTTCCGTGACGCTCACCACGCCGTCGGAGGACTCGTCGCTGCACTGAAGGCAGAGGGAAGGGACTTCACCGATGTCACGGCCGGCGAACTCGAGGGCACCCATCCACAACTGGTCCCCGAAGACGTCGACCTCCTCGACCCGAAGGGTTCGGTCGAGGCCAGACGGTCACCCCGTGGCGGTTCGTTCCAATCAGTAGCCGACCAGATCGGGGAACTGCGCTCTCTTCTGTAGTCGATGCCCGGC
>JAMBLK010000197.1 GCA_023336855.1 Actinomycetes bacterium | reverse complement strand
CGGCGTACTGAGTACCGAGAGCGCAGCGAGCAGTTTTTTGTCACAGGCGTGTTCTACGTTGCGCGAATGAACGCCACGATCACCTCGAGCGCCATCATCGGCGTCGAACCTCACCCCGTCCGGATCGAAGCCCACGTCGGTGGTGGGAGCAAACCGATCTTCATCATCGTTGGTCTCCCCGATGCTGCCGTGCGCGAAGCAAAGGAACGCGTTCGGGCGGCCATGGCATCGAGCGGTCACGAGTTCCCCGCCAAGCGGGTTGTCGTGAACCTCTCGCCGGCAGATCTCCCAAAGGTTGGGTCGGCCTACGACCTTCCCATCGCTCTCGGCGTGCTCGCGGCGAACGGAAAGCTTCCGCAGGGGGCGACAGATATCGTTGCTCTGGGTGAGCTAGCCCTCGATGGCACGGTCCGGTCGGCTCGGGGCGGGCTCAGCGCCGCTCTCGTGGCTCGCGACCTCGACAAGCCGTGTCTCCTTCCGTTGCAGTCTGCTGCCGAGACCGCGGGCCGTGAGGATCTGGGTGTTGTCGCGGTGAGGTCGCTTGCTCACGCCATGGAGGTAGCGGCCGGAACGCACCCGGGTGATGACATCGAGCCGGCAGCCGCACGCTCGGTTGAGATCCCGGACATCAGTGACGTGCGTGGCCAGGTCGCGGCCAGGGCAGCGCTCGAAGTGGCAGCCGCCGGTGGGCACCACCTGCTGTTCCGTGGACCTCCCGGTTCGGGCAAGACGATGCTCGCCAGAACTCTCCCCGGTCTGCTCCCACCACTCGATGACGGCGAAGCCCACGAAGTTGCGCTCGTTTGGGCGGCCGCGGGACTGTCGCGCCCCGATCCATCGGTGCCGCCGTTCCGATCGCCGCACCACTCGGCATCGATGGCAGCGTTCATCGGGGGTGGATCAGGCGTTCCGACACCGGGAGAAGCCGTCATGGCTCATCGAGGCGTTCTCTTCTTGGACGAGCTGGGGGAGTTCCCCCCTCAGTTGCTCGACGCTCTTCGCGCGCCCATCGAAGACGGCACGGTTGTGGTGGCGAGGAAAGCGGCGACGGTCGAGTTCCCGTGCCGGGCGCAGGTCATCGCTGCGACGAATCCGTGCCCGTGCGGATTCGAAGGGGACCGGAAATACGAGTGCGAGTGCACAGAGTCGATGAAGGCGCGGTACAAGCGACGGTTCTCCGGACCGTTCCTGGATCGATTTGATCTGCAGGTCGATGTTCCGCGGTTGCGAGTGGTGGAGCTCTCAGGCCCAACGGGGGAGAGCTCGCGCGATGTTCGCGCCAGGGTCACAACGGCGCGAAGGCGACAGTTCGACGAACGCGGGCGGCTCAACCGCGAACTCGGTCGCCGCGAACTCGATGCCTTGGAGTGGACCGGTGGCGCCGTTACCCGACTCGAAAAGGCCGCAGCGGGGGATCGGCTCACGGCCCGAGGTTGGGATCGGATCCGGCGGGTCGCTCGCACCGTGGCCGATCTCGCAGGCTCCGACGTGGTCGACGGGGCTCACATCGAGACGGCACTCGGGATGCGGGTGACGCTGTGACCGACGATGCCCGTCTCCGCATGGCGTTCTCCGGGTTGCATCCGATCCGATCCCGGGAGCTCCGGGAGCGGTTCGGAGGTGCGCCGAAGGCCGTTGCCGCGATCGAGCGCGGCCGGGTGAAAGCATCCGATCCGATCCGTGCCAACCTCGCGGCTCCGGCAGATCAGCGACGCGCGGAACTGGCCTCGCTCGGGATCGAGGCGGTGTACCGCGAAGGCCCGGGATACCCGGATCATCTCGATGTGTTCGAGGACGCACCCGACATCCTGTTCGTTCGCGGCACTCTTCCCCAAGACCCGGGAGTCGGGATCGTCGGGACCCGAAAGTGCACCGCGTACGGGTTGGAACTGGCTGAGGCATACGGGAGGGCGGTTGCCGCGACCGGATGGCTGGTCGTATCTGGCCTCGCCCGCGGGATCGACGGGGCGGCACATCGCGGCATGGTCTCGGGCGGTGGCGTAGGCGTTGCGGTGTTGGGGTGCGGCATCGACGTGACGTATCCGAGGGAGCACCGGCGTCTCGGTGAACAGATCCTCGAGGCCGGCGGTGCGATCGTTTCGGAGTACCCGCCGGGTAGCCGTCCCGATGCGTGGAGGTTCCCGCCGAGGAACCGGATCATTGTGGGTCTCTCGGCAGCCATCGTCGTCGTTGAAGCGGCCAAGACGGGTGGAGCGCTGATCACAGCGGTGAAGGCAGCTGAGTACGGCATCCCCGTTTTTGCGATGCCGGGGGATGTTGACCGTCGAACGTCGGAGGGAACGAATCGGTTGATTCGTGACGGGGCGTTCCCGGTCCTGGACCCCGATGACCTCATCGAGGAACTCGATCTCGTGTACGGCCTCGCTCACCGTCAACGCAAGGACAAGCGGGTCGGCGTCGACGGTCGTTGACCTTCTCCGCCGAGGTAGCGACCATGGTGTGATGCGCAATGGGGGCATCGACGCGGCCGTCAACGACTACCTGGAACGGCTCGACACTGAGCGAGGGCTGTCCGGGCACACGATCGATGCATATCGACGCGATCTCAGCCAGTTCACGACGATGTGCCATCGGCTCGGCGTCGAGCGCCTCGGTGGCGTCGAACGGCGCACCGTTCGACGGTTCCTCTCCCAACTCACGACACTGCACTACTCCCGACGGTCGGTGGCGAGGAAAGCTTCGGCGGTTCGAGCGTTCCTCGAGGACGCGACGCGTCGTGGAGAGATCCCGGCGAACCCCGCGTCCGGGATTCCGCAACCGAAACTGCCGGGAACGCTCCCGAAGTCCATTCCGGCTCCAACCCTCGAACGGTTCCTCGACGATCTCGACGGATCCGATCCTGTCGATCTCCGCGATCGCGCACTTCTCGAGGTCCTCTACGGAACGGGGATGAGAGTCTCAGAGCTCGCGGCGATGACAGTGCATGACATCGGCGACGGACAGTTCATCACGGTGCACGGGAAGGGCAACAAGGAACGAGCCGTACCGATCGGCGATCAGGCACGGCGAGCGGCTGAAGTCTATCTTGAGGAGGGACGCCCGATCCTCGTTGGATCTGCCAGTGGAGATGCGCTCTGGGTCGGAGTTCGGGGAGGGCCGCTTGATCCGAGAGGTATCCGACGCATCGTCAAGAATCGCTTCGGCACGTTCCCCCACGCTCTTCGCCACTCGTACGCCACGCATCTCCTCGAAGGGGGCGCAGATCTGCGAAGTGTCCAGGATTTACTCGGACACTCGGAACTGGCGACCACGCAGATATACACTGCCGTCACCCGAGAGCACCTCAAGCAGACGTATGAGCGGAGCCACCCACGTGCATGAACGCCGAACTGATGAACTCGTAGATCTCTGGGAGTCGTTCAAGACCACCGGCGACGAGCGCGCACGGGAAGGCCTGATTCTCCACTTCTCCCCGCTCGTGAAGTTCGTCGCGGGCCGCCTCGGTTCCGGTCTGCCTCGCAATGTCGACCCGTCCGATCTTGTGTCCTACGGAACATTCGGGCTCATCGACGCGATCGACAAATTCGAACCCGAGCGCGGATACAAGTTCGAGACCTACGCCGTGAACCGGATCAAGGGAGCGATCCTCGACGAGTTGCGCGCACTCGATTGGGTTCCGCGATCCGTTCGAGCGAGAGCCCGCGAGATCCAACGCTCGATGGCGGAACTCGAACACAGCCTCCAGCGCACGGCCACGGAGGACGAACTGGCTGATCACATGGATCTCCCCGTCGATTCCCTGCGCGATCAGCTCGGCGAGCTCTCGACGCTGGGCTTCGTCGCCCTCGATGAGCTCCTGAACCCGGACGAACGCGACTCCTCCTCGGTTCGCGATGTTGTCCCCGACTCAGGTGCTCTCGATCCGAGTGGATCGTTCGAGAAGGAAGAGACCCGGTACCTCCTTGCCGACTCGATCAACCGGCTGCCCGAACGCGATCGCCTGGTCGTGACGCTCTACTACTTCGAGGGCCTCACCCTCGCCGAGATCGGCTCGGTGCTCAACGTCACCGAATCTCGCGTCTGCCAGATCCACACGAAGGCAGTACTGAGTCTGAGGAACCGGTTCATAGAGACGTAGTAGATCAGTAGCTCAGTAGCAAGTAGATCAGTACTGCTCTACTTGCTACTGATCTACCACTCACCAAGGACCAGGTTCGTTCTAGGCGAAGACTGTTCCTACACTCCCGACAAATTCGCACGTTCACTACAAACCCCTGAGGTCGGATCGCAACTGCGGTCTGTGGGGTGTTACGGGTGGGCGGAGGCGTGAACCCGAACACAGGAGGAACCACATGTCCGTGGTGAGTATGCGTCAGCTGCTCGAAGCCGGAATGCATTTCGGCCACCAGACCCGTCGTTGGAATCCGAAGATGCGTCCGTACATCTTCACGGAGCGCAACGGGATCCACATCATCGATCTTCGTCAGACCCTTGAGCAGGTCGAGAAGTCGTACAACCTCGTCCGTGACGCCGTCGCTGACGGTGGAACCGTGCTGTTCGTCGGCACGAAGAAGCAGGCCCAGGGCGCAGTCGAAGACGCCGCCAACAAGGCCGGCATGCCATACGTCAATCACCGTTGGCTGGGCGGCATGCTCACGAACTTCCAGACGATCCACAAGCGGATCCTCTACATGCTCGAACTCGAGCAGATGGAGACTTCCGGAGAGATGGAGTCGCTCCCGAAGAAGGAACGCCTCCGCCTTCGTCGCGAGCTCGAGAAGCTCCACACCGTGCTCGGTGGCGTACGCGACATGAAGCGTCCGCCGGACGCCGTGTTCGTGATCGACGTGATCACAGAGCACATCGCGGTCGCCGAGGCCAAGCGTCTCGGAATACCGCTCATCGCGATCGTCGATACGAACTGCGATCCCGATTACGTCGACATCGTGATTCCCGGCAACGATGATGCGATTCGCACGATCCTTCTCATCAGCGACGTCATAGCGGAAGCCGCGAAGAATGGACGCGAGATTCGCGAAGCAAGCCGGAAGGACGCCCCCGGCAAGGATGCTCCCGGCAAGGACGCCCCTAGCAAGAAGAAGGCCGCCTCGACGCCGCCGGCACCGGTTGAGACCGTGGTGGTGGAAGAGGTTGTCGTCGTGCTCGACGAGATCCAGGCAGAGACCGCGGCAGCGGAAGAGGCCGTCAGCGCTGTCACCGAGCCCCCGAAGGAGACGGCGTGAGCGATTTCACCGCCAAGGACGTTCAGGCTCTTCGCCAATCGACCGGTGCAGGGATGATGGACGCGAAGCGTGCCCTCACCGAGACCGGTGGAGACATGGATCGTGCAAAGGACCTGCTGCGCGAGCAAGGGCTTGCAGATGCGGCGAAACGTGCCGATCGCAGCCAGTCCGAGGGAACCATCGGTTCGTACCTGCATCG
>JAMBLK010000196.1 GCA_023336855.1 Actinomycetes bacterium | reverse complement strand
CGGTTGGACTGAGCACTATCCAGATCAGCATTCTCGCCGGAGAGTGCCCGCAACCTCGCTCAGGGATTCGGGTGATGGAAGGGCTCTAGTGTGGCGTCCATGCGACACGCCTACACCAACGCCACGATCTGGACCGCTGCCGGAGAGCCCATCGAGAACGGGACACTGCTCGTCGACGATGGGAAGATCGTCGTCGTGGGAACCGACATCGAGACTGACGGATATGAGATCGTCGATTGTGCCGGCAAGTATCTCTTGCCGGGGTTCATCGATGCTCACGTGCACACCGGCGTGTGGGGCGAAGGGGCGCGGGACGATCACGATGCCAACGAGGTCTCCGATGCCATCACACCCTATGTGCGGATGCTCGACGCCATCTACCCGGAGGACATCGGGTTCGAGGACGCCCGGCGTGGCGGCGTGACGACGCTTGGGATAACGCACGGATCGGCCAACACCATCGGCGGGCAGATGGCCGTCGTCAAGTCCTACGGCCTCATCGCCGACAAGATGGTGATCCGCGAACCGGCCGGTGTGAAGATGGCGCTCGGCGAGAATCCGAAGCGAGTGGGGGAGATGCTGAAACGGGCCCCCGTCACACGCATGGGAACGGCCTATCTCGCTAGGAAGGCGTTCCACGATGCCATCGAATATCGCAAGGACTGGGATCACCACAGGGCGCTCCAGGCGATCGAAGACGCCAAGCCTGAGGGCGAACGCAAACCGCTGCGTGAGCCGAAACGGGACCTTGGCATGGAGACGCTCCTGCTGGTTCTCGACGGCGAGATACCGGTCAGGAACCACGCACATCGGATGGACGACATCCGAACAGCGATCCGTCTCTCCGAGGAGTTCGGGTACCGGCTCGTCATCGAGCACGCCACAGAGGGATGGCGGATTCCCGACGAGATCGTGTCCCGCAACATCCCCGTCGCTATCGGACCGCTCTACACGGCGGCATCCAAGCGCGAGGTGAACCGACGCACGGCCGCTGCCGTCGGGATCATGGTCGACGCAGGAGCGACCGTGGCGATCATGACCGACTCACCGGTCAACACAGTCGACACACTACGCGATCTTGTCATCATCGCCATTCGGGAAGGCCTGGCGGAGACCCGAGCCCTTGAGACGGTGACGACGAACCCCGCAGCGATTCTCGAGGTCGATGACCGTGTCGGCAGTCTTGAGCCGGGAAAGGACGCCGACTTCCTGATCTTCGACGGGGATCCGTGGGACGGCCGGAACAAGGTACAGGCCACCTACATCGACGGCGAGAAAGTTTTCGAAGCCGACGGTCCGTACCTTCCGGCGTAGGACCGATCGGCGACGTGCCCGTCTAACCTCACGACCCATGGCCAGAAAAGACCCGACGGAACACAAGTACTACGACCGATTCGATCTGCTGTTGGCGGTCTCGCTTGTCACCGTTGGCCTGCTGCTCCTCGTCGATCTCGATCAGGGCGAGGGCTTCGCAGAGCTCCTATCCGTCACGGTCACCATCCTCACCGCGACGATGCTCATGCTTGCTGTCAGTGCAGCGGGAGTCGGGCGCCGGGGACGTCGGCTCGCATGGATAGCCGTTGCTCTCACCGTGTCGGCATCTGTCATCGGAGCCTTCCTCCCGCTCGGCGATGTGACCCGAGGTGGGTTCCTCTGGCTGGCCCTCGTCGTCGCCGCGCCGGTCCTGGCGCTCGTGAGACTCATGCATCACAAGGAGATCAAGGCAGAGACCCTCCTCGGGGCCGTGAGCGTCTACCTGATGATGTCCATCGCCGGTACGTATCTCTTCATGTTCCTCGACACATTGGGAGGTTCGTCGGGCGAGTTCTTCGGTAGCCCGCAACCGACCACCGTGTTCATGTACTTCAGTCTCGTGACCGTCACGACAGTCGGATACGGGGACTTCGCCCCGGTGGAGGTGTTTGGGCGAGCCGCCGCCGGTTGGGTGGCCATCATCGGTCAGATCTATCTCGTGGTCGTTGTCGCCTACGTTGTCGCGATGTTCACGAGCGCGCGTACCCGCAAGCCGGAGTCGGCATTGGCCGACGACGACTAGGTTTCGTGTCATGGAACCGAAAGTCATCGCCCTCGTCCTCGCCGGTGGAGAAGGTAAGCGCCTCTGGCCGCTCACTAGGGATCGATCGAAGCCGGCCGTTCCGTTCGGTGGCATCTACCGTCTCGTTGATTTCGTTCTTTCGAACCTCGTCAATGCCGGGTACCGGAAGATCGCCGTGCTGACCCAGTACAAGAGCCACAGCCTCGACCGGCACCTCGCCCTCGGCTGGTCGATGAGCGAGATGCTCGGCAACTACGTGACGCCCGTTCCCGCTCAGATGCGCCGCGGGCCGTACTGGTTCTCCGGGTCGGCCGATGCGATCTTCCAGAACTTCAACATCCTCACCGACGAACAACCCGATCATGTGATCATCTTCGGAGCCGACCACATCTATCGCATGGATCCCCGCCAGATGGTGAACCAGCACGTCGAGTCGGGCGCCGGAGTGACGGTCGCCGGAATCAGGGTTCCGATCGAGGAAGCCTCAGACTTCGGTGTGATCGAAGCCGACGAGCACGGAAAGATCATCTCGTTCACGGAGAAGCCGGAACACCCGAAGCCGGTACCAGGGGATCCATCCTCTGCTTTCGTCTCGATGGGGAACTACGTCTTCGAGACGGAGATGCTCCGGGAAGTCGTTTCTGCCGACGCTGAAGACGAAGACTCCAAGCATGACATGGGCGGGAACGTCATTCCGGCGTTCGTGGCTCTGGGCGCCGCTCAAGTCTACGACTTCAAGGACAACGTCGTCCCCGGTCAGCACGACCGTGAGCGCGGGTACTGGAGGGACGTTGGAACGCTCGACGCCTATTACCAGGCGAACATGGACACGATCGCCGTGGATCCGATCTTCTCCTATTACAACCGTCGCTGGCCGATCTTGACCCATCGGCCCCCGTTCCCGCCGGCCAAGTTCGTGTTCGATCTTGACGACCGCAGAGGTGCTGCGTACGAGTCGATCGTCGGCGCCGGCGTCGTGGTCTCGGGTGGCGAGGCGCGACGGTCGATCCTGTCATCGAACGTCCGGGTCCACTCCTATGCATCCGTCGAGGATTCCCTGCTCCTCCAGGGCGTCAGCGTTGGGCGAGGCGCCGTGATCCGCAGGGCGATCATCGACAAGAACGTCGAGATACCCGATGGTGTCCAGATCGGGGTCGACGCGCAAGCCGACCGCGACCGCTTCACGGTCACCGCGTCAGGTTTGGTCGTCATCGGCAAGGGTGACACGGTCGACCCTGCCTGACCCTTCGGCGTCTGGCGTAGAAAACGGTCGGTATATTGCCGTTTTCTACGCCAGACGCCTGAGTCGCCCGTTTGTCGGTCGGAGCGGTAGCCTCCGGT
>JAMBLK010000195.1 GCA_023336855.1 Actinomycetes bacterium | reverse complement strand
GCAGTTACCTCCGGTGGCTTCTTGCCCTGTCCATCTCTCGCTTCTGTTGACGCTCCACCAACTTCTTCCGTTTGTCGTAGGTGTGGCGGCCCTTGGCGAGGGCGATCTCGATCTTCGCGATCCCACGAACGAAGTAGATCTGGAGCGGTACGAGTGTGAGTCCTTGCTCGTTCATCTTCCCGGTGAGACGATCGATCTCCCGCCGATGGAGCAGGAGTTTGCGTTTCCGCTCCGGTGCGTGCCCACCACCGATCGCGAATGAGTATGGGGCAATGTGGGCGTTCTCCAACCAGAGTTCGCCACCCTGGATCATCCCGTACGCATCCTTGAGTTGCACCTGCCCGGCACGGAGGCTCTTCACCTCGGAGCCGGTGAGGACAATCCCTGCCTCGTAGGTGTCGAGGATGTCGTAGTTGTAGCGTGCACGCCGGTTGGTTGCGACGACTTTGTGACCTTCAGCCATGCTCAGAATCCTAGAAGTACTTGACCGGGTTCACGGGGTTGCCATTGACACGGACCTCGAAATGCAGATGGGGTCCGGTCGATACCCCGGATGTACCGACGTAACCGATGACCTGTCCAGCGTTCACCTTCTGTCCGTTGGAGATGGCGAAGCTCGACTGATGGGCGTACAGGGTCACCATGCCGCCGCCATGATCGATCATGATCGAGTTCCCGTATCCGCCTTTCACCCCGGCGAAGAAGACAGTTCCGGCAGCCGCGGCCACGATCTGCTGCCCCATGCCGCCGTTCATGTCGATACCGTTGTGCATCAGGGAGTATCCGTATATCGGGTGGATCCTCGGTCCGAAATCTGACGAGATTCCACCTGGCACGGGACGCTTGAGCGTGCCGGGCGCTGCCCCGGCTGCTTTCGCTCGCTCGGCGATGACTTTCTTGATGGAGGATTGCTCTTTTTCGAGCGCGGCGATCTCCACCTCGATCTCTTCGATCTCAGCGTCGTACGATGCAAGGAGCGACCGCTGCTGGCGATACTCCTCCTGAAGCGCGTCGTTCGACCGCTGCAGTTCGTTCTGGAGCGAGCCGAGACGCTCCTCGGCGGTGTTGAGCTCGGCAAGATCTGCCGTGAGGGTGGCCTCGTGTTCAACGATGGTGTCGCTCTCTCGCTGCTCTTCGGTGATGAGGGACTCGAACCGCTCAACCGTGTTGATCCCGCTGGCAGTGACCTGATCAAGATACGCCAGTCCGATTCCAATGTCGGTCCACGCCTTCGCCGAGAGGGCAACGGTCGGAACACCGAGGCCGGCGCCCATGTAGCTCTCTATCGCGTACTGTGCAGCGTCGTCCCGCGCCGTCCCCAGCTCCGATCTTGTCAACGCGAGGGCCTGGTACTTCGCATGCAGTTCGGATCTCACATCCCGTAGTGCGCCTTGCTTCTGCGAGATTTCGGCTGCCACAGCGAGCACATCCATCCGCAGCGAGGCCATTGAATCGAGCACCGCGTCCATACGTGCCGAGGTCGCCTGGATGTCGCGGGCCAAGGAACTTCGGTCCGCCGACGCCGCACCGATCTCACCGCTGAGGGCATCGATCCTGTTCTTGACGCTCTGGAGATCTCGATCGAGATCACCGGCACCCACGGCAGGAACCACGGAGAACACCAACACAGCTGTGACGGCGGCAACGAGGAGACGGCGCGCGCGTATCACGTGCGCAGGTACTTGTGGACCGTGAGGCTCAGGCCGCTGCCGACAAGGCCGGCAAGCACCCCGAACAGCAGGACCAGCGTTCCCTGCGTAAAGAGGTAGTCAGATCGAACTGCGACATTGATCCAATCGGGCAGATCGGTGAGACGATCGACCGCCAATTGTTGGGCAATGACGACGAAACCGACGGCGAGAGCAGCCCCTAGGAACCCTTCGATCGCGCCTTCAAGGAGGAACGGTATTCGCACGAACCAATTGGACGCGCCTACGAGTCGCATGATCTCGATCTCTTCGCGACGCGCGTAGATCGCCATGTGGATCGTGTTCGCGATCAGTGCCACGGCGGCAACACCGAGAGCAACCGCGAGGAGCCAGAACATGACGCGTAAGCCATCTCGGAGCGAGATCATCGCGTCGATTGCTTGACCGGCAGATTGGACGCGCAGGAGCCCGGGAGTGGCCTGGAGGCGCGTCACGATCGTCTGGTAGTCATTCGGATCCACGGGTTTGATTCGCAGCGATGCCGGGACGATGTCGGGGCTCTCCTCGATGACGCGCAGCGTGGCGGGTTGGTTCGAGAGCAGTATGCGGGCCTCTTCGAGGGCTGCAGACTTCGAGACGAAATTCACGCTCTCGACTTCGGCCCAACTCTCCATCTCTGCCTTCATCTCATCGACGGCAGTGAGAGCGTCGTCGCGCACGAATGCGATCACGCGAACGTCTTCTGCCCATTGGAGCGTGTTGATCCGTACGACTTCACCGAAGACGAGCGTTCCGAAAGTGAGCGTAAGAGAGATGAAGACGGCCAGGACGGCACCCAACACCACGAGGCCGTTGCGACCGATGTTGGCAAACGCCTCTCTCAGAACATAGGAGACGCGGGTCATCCGTCGACCTCCTCATCAGCTTCAGGTTCTTCGTCCGGGGCCTCCGGGTCAGCGGCGACGACCTGCTCGTCCTGTTCAGCGACCTGAGCCGCCTCTTCTTCGACGACGACTGCCTCTTCTGTAGCGACCTGCTCTTCGGCCGACGACCCGGTTGCCGTGGTCTCTTCTACGTCGAGGGTCGCGGTCGCAGTGTCTTCGGCCGACGTAGAGGAGTCTGATTCGTCCGCGGCATCCGCGATCACGACCGGCGCGTCCGGTTTGATTTCATCTTCGGGCAGTGATGTTTCGTACACGCCACGGCTCTCGTCGCGAACGACACGTCCACGTTCGAGTTGAACAACTCTGCGGCGCATCGCGTCGACGATCGCGTGGTCGTGCGTCGCCATCACGACGGTGGTTCCTGTGCGATTGATTCGATCAAGGATGCGCATGATCCCCACAGACGTCGCAGGGTCCAGGTTCCCGGTCGGCTCGTCGGCAAGGACAATGAGCGGCCGGTTCACGAAGGCTCGGGCCACCGAGACTCGCTGCTGCTCACCACCGGAGAGTCGTCGTGGCGAACGGTCGGCCATCTCGGAGAGACCGACGAGTTTGAGAACCTGTGGGACCTGAGTGTCGATCGCCGAACGAGGCTTCCCCGTCACTTCCATCGCGAATGCGACGTTTTCGTAGACGGTCTTGCTCGGGAGGAGTTTGAAGTCCTGGAACACGGTGCCGATCGATCGGCGGAGGTGGGGGATCTTCCAATCCGGCAGTTCGGAGGCGTGCTTCCCAGCGATCCAGATGTCGCCGTTGGTTGGCTTCTCCTCGCGCATCATGAGGCGGATGAGCGTCGACTTTCCGGACCCCGAAGGGCCAACAAGAAAGACGAACTCACCTTTGTTGATGTCGAGATCGACGTCTTTGAGGGCCACGACGCCACCGTCGTATGCCTTCGTCACATTGTCGAGACGGATCATGAAATCCCTATCGTGGCTTCGTAGTCCTACCCCACCCGCCAACGTATGTCGAGATTAGCCCCGGGTCCCCTGTAGCTAGTGCATTGTGAGCCTGAGTAGCGCAGTAGATCAGTAGCAAGTAGATCAGATCTGCTCTACTGATTTACTGATCTACTGATCTACTGCGCTACTTCGCTTCGGCACGCCGCCATTGGAGATAGCTGTCTATCAGGGGGTCTAGATCTCCGTCGAGGACTCCTGAAATGTTTCCTATCTCGTGACCGGTGCGGAGGTCTTTGACCATCTGGTACGGCTGGAGAACGTAGGAGCGGATCTGACGCCCCCAACCAGCCTCGGTCTGGTCGCCGCGGATCGCATCGACCTCTTTCTGCTGCTCGAGACGGGCCCGCTCAGCCAGTCGCGCGGCGAGGAGTGCCATGGCCCGTACCCGATTCTGGGTCTGTGATCGCTCCGCCTGACAGCTGACCACGACACCAGTTGGCAGGTGCGTCAACCGGACCGCCGAATCGGTCTTGTTGATGTGCTGACCACCGGCGCCCGACGCCCGGTAGGTGTCGACTCGAAGGTCATCCGGATTGATCTCAACCTCTTTGACGTCGACTTCGGGGATCACATCGACACCGGCAAACGCCGTGTGGCGTCTGGCGTTCGAGTCGAACGGGCTGATCCTCACCAGTCGGTGCACGCCGCGTTCGCTCTCGAGAATTCCGTAGGCATGGTCGCCTTTGACGGTGATCGTGGCCGACTTGATGCCCGCTTCCTCACCGACCTGGTATTCGTCCACCTCGAAGGTGAGCTCTGTTCGCTCGACGTATCGCAAGTACATGCGGAACAGCATCTCCGCCCAGTCCTGGGCATCGACGCCGCCCGCACCGGCATGGACGGACAGAATCGCTGTCGAGTCGTCGTGCGGACCGAAGAAGAGCGTTTCACGCTCGAGACGGCTGAGTATCGACTCGGTCTCACGCAGCTCTGCCATTGCATCGTCGAGACCCGAGGGGTCGTCCTCTTCAACGGCGAGCTCGATCAGCACGTCGGCGTCGTCGAGCGCTTCGTTCAGGGCCTCTATCTGATTGATCGTGCGTTCGTGTCGAGCGAGTGTTCGTGTCACTTCAAGAGCCCGATCCTGGTCGTCCCATAGGTCGGGTGCGGATACCTGCTCTCTCAGCTCGACGAGTTCCTCTTCTTTGCCGGCGAGGTCAAAGGAACCTCCTGGCATCGTCGAGGCGGGAGCGCAGGTCGTTCAGAAGTATGCGGAGGTCGTTCGGTTCCATGGTGCGATGAGCGTACCCGTCGGCGAGTTACTGCACTTCCTCGATACCGGCATCCGTGCCATGGAACGTCTTGAACCACTGCGCTCCAGACGTACGGGTGGTCTGGAGAGGGACCCCGGCCCCCGTCCGCAGCACCCCGGTCTGCTCGTCCACATAGGTCGTTCCCCGATACTGGGGCGCTGCCGGTGCGTCCTCGGCTTTCGATGCTTTGATTCGCTCCGCCCGCTCCAACTCGAGTGTCACGAGCTGTCGCTCGATCGACTCGATCTGATCTTCGGTGATGTCACGGATTCCATACGCGGCCCGTACCGTACGAGCCATGTCCTGGCGGTAGTCGTGCCCGAATGATCCGAAGTGACCGGGCACGGTGACCATGGCGTTCATGGCATCGATCGCGACCTGAAGGAAGGTCGTCATAGGTGTGTAGTCCATGTCTTCCGGAACTCCCCGACCGGGTGTGCCTTCGAGCCACTCCGGTTTGCGAACCATGAGGTCGGTGGAGAGCACGGCGATCGGATCGTTGTCGTGGCTGAGGATCGTCGCACGGAGCTTGTCTTGCTGCTCAGCGCTCAGTTCCTCAATCTCTTCCGGATTGTCGAATACGCCGACGGAACCGTCCGGCACGAGGTTCGACCGACCACGGGCCATGCCGTTGCGCGACCATTTCGCGAGGCCGGGCAGACCGACCCACAAGGCTTTGTCGATCCCGTAGTGACCGAACCCGTCGATTCCCTGATACATGAGGACGTCTGAACTCGCCCACGCACCAAGGCTCTCACCGAAGACGAAAACCTTCGGCCGCTTCTCCGGCGGCCGCTCAGCAAGGCGTTGGCGCACACTCCAGAGGAGAGCTCTGAATTGGTGGCGCCCGAGGGCCACTTTCTGCACGGAGAGGAACGACGGGAACCGCCCGTACTGGATGAGACATGTCGCGATGTCGCCTTTGGCGAGGAATTCCGCGCTCTCGATCATGGTCTGGTCGACCCATCCCGTGCCCGTCGGTGAAACGAGGAGAAGGTTGGCCCGATCGAAAGCTCCCGTGCGCTCGAGTTCGGCCATCGCCATCTCTGTTCTGCCCATCGAGTACATGGGTTCGGAGTTGTATCCGATGAAGACACGGATCGGACTCTTGCTCACCGGCTCTCCGAGAACCTCCTCGATCAGTTCCTGCGAGACCACATCCGTCACGAAGCGCCGTCCTTGCAGGCCCAGATCTACGAACGGCGAGGTGCTCTCCTCACTGCCCGAGACCAACGGCGACAGCGGTGGCATCGCATACGCCGGTTCGACCTTCTCATTCGAGCGGCCGATGTAGCCGATTCCGAGGTTGTAGAGCGTGACGGCGCCGCCTGCCCATATCGCAGCGTTCGCGATGCCACCGATCACACGCTTGGTGGGGCCATGTCCGAGGTAGCGCACGAGTCCATTGCGTGACGCGATGTACCCCTTGCCGAGCCCCGACCCAACCGCGTACGTAGCCCAACCAATGCCGAGAGCCATTGGAAGTTCGTTCTTCTGTTCGACCGGCCAACGCTTGATGACCCGCTTGCGCTCCTTCAGATTCTTCCCCGCCAGCGCCACCATTCCTCCGGTGACAGCAGCTGAAGCGAGGATGGGACGAAGAATCCCACCGCTGCCTCGGTTCCCGGCCACGGAGTCACTGGCGTCATACAACGCTCCGGAGATCGCTGCTGCCGCGAGCATCTGGCCACCGCTCCGGACACCGGCATGCCAGAGCGACTCGCCCGGTTGCTTGGGAGTCATCGCAAGGCCGGCTCCGGCGGCGCCGATCGCACCGCGGATCACGAGCTTCACGGAGAGCCCTGCTGAGTTTGGCGTGACGCGTCGGGTTCCCTGCTCGGCGATCGCGACGAGGCTGCGAGCGGTGAGGCCGGCAAGACCCATCATCATCCCCTGTTGCATCGATGTTCGGGGCATCAGAGAAGGCTCGAATGACGACGCCATCGCCATGCCCTCAAGGGGGCTACCCGGTGATGAAAGGAGGGGATTTACGAGGTCTGCGGCTTTGATCGCGGTGTTCTGGAATTCCATGGAACCGAGCATACAGTTCGTCTACGCCAGAGGTTCAGCCCCGACGGCACCGTGGCAGCGTTTGTATTTCTTGCCAGATCCGCACGGACAGGGAGCGTTGCGTCCCACCTTCTCGCCGGTTCGAACGACCTGTTTCTTCTTGATCTGTTGAATAGATTTCGCCGATGACGTGGTGACCTGTGCCCTGGGTGCTTCCTGCTTCTGCACTACGTCGACGTGGAACATGTACCGGATGGAATCATGCTTCACAGCGTCGACCAGTTCCTCGAAGTAGTTGAAGCCCTCGCGCTGGTACTCGACGAGTGGATCTTTCTGGCCCATTGCCCGCAGTCCGATTCCGGAGCGGAGGTAGTCCATCTCGGCGAGATGCTCCCTCCACTTGTTGTCGATAACCGAAAGAGTGACGGTGCGCTCGAGTTGACGCATGACGTTGTCACCGAACTGTGCTTCTCGTGCGGCGTATTCGGCATCGGCGTCGGCCAAGTAGGTGTCGATGACTTCGTCGGCCGTGAGGAGTTCGTGATCACTGAATGACGCTTCGTTGATCGTGGGCTCGTAGATAGCCTTCATGCGAATGTCGAGGTCGTCCCAGTCCCACTCTGAGGCATCATTATCCGACGTCATCTCCTCGACTTCGAACGCGACGACCTCGGCACGCCACTCCGTGAGCAACTCATCCGTGTTCTCGCCATCGAGAATCTGATTCCGCCACTTGTAGATGATCTGGCGCTGAGTGTTCATCACCTCGTCGTACTTGAGCACGTTCTTGCGAATCTCGAAGTTCTGTGACTCGACCTGTGTCTGTGCACGCTCGATCGCCTTGGTCACCATCTTGTGCTCGATGGGAACATCCGGCGGGATCTTCAGCCGCTCCATGATCGAAGCCACTCGCTCGTTGGCGAACCGGCGCATGAGATCGTCTTCGAGCGACAGGTAGAAGCGGGACTCCCCCGGATCGCCCTGCCGACCGGAACGGCCTCGCAGCTGATTGTCGATGCGGCGCGAGTCGTGCCGTTCGGTGCCGAGCACGTACAAGCCGCCCGCGTCGAGCACTTGTTGTCTCTGCTCCTCGGTCTCAGTCCTGAATCGCTCGATCGAGGCGGCAAGCGATGCCTCGTACGTCGGATCGTCCTTCGGGATCTCTTTGCGGATCATCTCAGATCGCGCGAGTTCCTCAGGATTCCCACCAAGTTGGATGTCGACGCCTCGCCCCGCCATATTGGTCGCGACAGTGACCGATCCCAACTGACCGGCCTGAGCGATGATGTGGCCCTCCCGCTCATGTTGTTTGGCGTTGAGGACTTCGTGCCTGATCCCGCGGCGTTTCAGGGTGTTGGCGAGTCGTTCGGATTTTTCGATCGAAATGGTTCCGACGAGGACGGGTTGGCCACGTTTACTGCGTTCTTCGATGTCGTCGGCAAGGGCCGCGAACTTGTGATCCTCGTCGAGGTAGACGACGTCTGCCTGGTCGAGGCGGGCGATCGGCTGGTTCGTCGGGACGTCGAGTACGTCGAGTCCGTAGATCCCGTGGAATTCCCCGGCCTCGGTGAGAGCCGTACCGGTCATCCCCGCCAGCTTCTCGTACATCCGGAAATAGTTCTGAAGTGTGATCGTGGCGAGCGTCTGGTTCTCCTCTTTGATATGGACGCCTTCCTTCGCCTCGATCGCCTGGTGGAGACCCTCGGAGTAGCGTCGACCTTCGAGCACGCGGCCGGTGAACTCGTCAACGATCATGATCTCACCGTTCTTGATGAGATAGTCGACGTCGCGGTGATAGAGACCCTTCGCCTTCAGTGCCACGTCGAGATGGTGGATGAAGTCGACGTTGGCGAAGTCGTACATGTTCTCGACACCGAGGATCTGCTCGACCTGTGTGACCCCGATCTCGGTGACGATGACCTGCCGCTTCTTTTCATCGACTTCGTAGTGCTCATCTCTCCGGAGTCTCTCGACGATGCGAGCGAAGTCCCGATACCACTTCCCGGTCTCTCCAACCCGCCCGGAGATGATGAGCGGAGTTCTCGCTTCGTCGATGAGGATCGAGTCGACCTCGTCGACGATTCCGTAGTAGTGGCCCCGCTGGGTGCGGTCCTCGGGGCGCATCGTCATGTTGTCCCTGAGGTAGTCGAATCCGAACTCGTTATTCGTTCCGTACGTGATGTCGGCGTCGTAGGCCGGCTTGCGCTCCTGCGGTGTCATGTCGGCCTGAATGAGTCCAACCCTCAAGCCAAGGAATCGGTGGATCTGCCCCATCCACTCTGAGTCGCGTGCGGCGAGATAGTCATTGACCGTGACGATGTGGACACCTTCGCCTGCGAGTGCGTTCAGATAAGCCGGCATCGTCGAGACCAGCGTCTTCCCCTCGCCCGTGCGCATCTCGGAGATCATCCCGCGATGGAGCGTTCCGGCACCGATGATCTGAACGTCGAATGGACGCTGTCCGAGGGTTCGTTTCGCGGCCTCGCGAACGACTGCATATGCTTCCTCTTCAAGGTCATCAACCGATTCGCCGTTGCGGATACGATTCCGGAATTCGGCGGTCTTGGCCGCGAGATCGTCATCGCTCAGTGACTCGAACTCCGGTTCGAGCGCGTTGACCCGCTCGACGAGCGCCTCGAGTTCCTTGAGACGCTTCCCCTCTCCGATCCGGAGAGCTTTAGAAAAGATGGACATGGTGGCGAATACTACGGGGACCCGCCTGTTTGTTGGGTCGGCCTTCTGCCGGTAGAGCAGTAGATCAGTAGAGCAGTAGATCAGTCCGGCAATCGGAGGTCTGGTAGGTGGATCGGGTCTGTGGTAGGACTGACACGTGAGAGACTTCAAGAGGCTGCACGTCTGGCAACGCTCACACCGATTGGCGATCGACCTTCACGGCGAAGCAGACACGTTCAAAGGTCGCCATCGCTTCGGCCTCGCGGATCAACTCACACGGGCGGCGGAGTCGATCCCAGCGAATATCGCCGAGGGCGCGGGGCGGGAGTCGGTGAAGGAGTTCCGTCGGTTCCTGACGATCGCTATCGGCTCAGGAGCGGAGCTTGAGAACCACCTGATCCTGGCCCGAGCTCTCGGTCAGGTCGACGAGACGGCCGCCAATCGGCACCTCGCAGAAGTCTCCGACATCATGCGAATGCTCTCAGGGCTGAGACGAAGGGTTCGATCGTGAGGCCCGAATCAGCGGGGAGACTGATCTACTGATCTACT
>JAMBLK010000194.1 GCA_023336855.1 Actinomycetes bacterium | reverse complement strand
GATGCCATCACCTCAACCCGTTCGTACCGGGTGGCTCTGACCCAGCCATACGCATACGCCGAGTTGCGCCGCCACGCAGGCACGCAGTTCGATCCCGAGGTCGTCGAAGCGTTCATCGAAGGCATGGAGGGCTCCGGCCATCGGTACGGATCGAAGGTCGAACTTACCGACGATGAGGCACGAGACCTCGCCGCAGAAGGACTTGAGGAGATGCGCAAGGCCGACCAGGTTCATGGCCGGGACTTCCCCCTCGCACCGATTCCGGAGGACGCGGGCAATGGCTGAGTCAAGACTCCACCGGCTCTCGCTCATCCTGCTCGGCGCGATCATTGTGCTCGGCGCGGTCTCAGCCGGGTTCGTGGTTCGCTCGGGTGAGGCGTGGGCGCCCGCCGTGTTCTGGGCCGTCGTCATTGCGGGCATGCACTACCTCTCCGTCCCGACGCCGTCGGGGAAGCGCATCAATCTTGCGATCGGACCAGCCGTCGCCGCTGCGATTCTCTTGCCCGGCACCGTGGTCGTACTGGCCACATATTCGGCGGGCCTCGTCGGTGGGTGGGGAGTGCTTCGGTGGCGGTCGATGAGCGATCGAGACGCCGACTCCGACTACGTGGCCGAGTCCATCTCAATGCTGGCATTCGGACTCGTGGCATCACTGGCGCTCACCGGCCTGTCGGGATCGTCCCTCCCTCTCGCATGGGAGCAGTTGCTCTCGGTCATTGCCGGTGGGGTTGTCTGGTTCGTCCTGCGAGCGCTTGTCTCAGCGTGGGTCGGTACCGAGCGTGAGGATCTCGCCTCCCGGTACCTGTGGCTCCTTGCCCTCGAGGACTGGACCGTTGCGCTGTCGATCTTCACCGGCGGTGCGCTGTTCGGCATGACCTGGCCGTTGATGGGCATCTGGGCCTTCCCCGTCGCGATTCTCCCGTACGCGTTCAGCCACCTGGCGTTCGTGCGATATCACTCGACCCGGATCACCTACGGCCAGATGATCCGCGCGCTCGCTCAGATCCCAGAGGTGGCCGACCTCGCCCCCCGCGGACACGCGACCCGAACCGCCGACCTTGCGGTCTCGATGGCTCGCGAGATCGGTCTTCACCCCAATGAGGTGACCGAACTGGAGTACGCCGCTCTGATGCACGACGTCGGTCGCATCACGCTGACCGAACCGGCGATCCTCAAGGCCGGGTACACCGACGAGGACATCGCTCGATGGGGTGCACAGATCATCGCCGAAGCTCCATACCTCCAGGAGGTGTCGGAGTACGTCCGGGTGCAGCACAGCCCGTTCCGACGACCTGGAGAGGCGATGGATCCGGACATTCCGATGATCTCCAAGATCATCAAGGTCGCGAGCGCCTACGACCAGGCCGTGCACGAGATGCACCTGTCACCGCTCGAAGGCCTCGAGCGGATCCACCGTGGGTCTGCATACGACTTCGATCCCGAGGTATCGGCCTCGCTGCGGCGTGTCCTCGCACAGCGGGGCGTCATCGCCGCATAGGGGGGAATCGACTCTCAGCGATCCGCAGCGGATCCCGGCGTTCCCTCGACGCCGTGGGCGAAGAGTCGGACCGGGCGACGGACCTGATCTTCGAGGAACACGCCGACTCCGATCGCTAAGAACACGTCCCCCATCGAGATGACGCTGCTCGGGAGCGGGATGATATCGGCGAGGAACGCCAGGCTTGTCTCCCCGGTGAGGACCACGTGTTTCGCTCCCAAGACCACGTCAATCGAGCCACCGGCCAGCTTCACCGCTTCGAGCATCACCGGCATGCCACCGTTGGCAGCGATGACCGTGAAGTTCATCAGGACGCCGATACCTGCGAGCCACAGTCCGGCCATCTGACGGTTGAGCCAGACGAACAGGAGAAGCGGCACGTACGACGTGAGGATCAACCCCACGGCGAGTTCATGGCTTGAACGGGGGAGGAACGTGGCGACGAGTTGAATCCCGAACCCGATGAACAGCAGCCACCAGGCACGAACGCCGATCTCCGTCAGGTTCGAGAGTTTCCCCCCTCGAGCAAGCCCGACGAGGATCGCAATGACAAGTACGAGCAACATCCAGAGCACGGTTCT
>JAMBLK010000193.1 GCA_023336855.1 Actinomycetes bacterium | reverse complement strand
CCGAAGGCACGCTTCACCGACTGCTCTGTTCCTTCTACATCGTTCCAGATGGTGAACCGTTCCATCGGCAACGGGCGGTCCGCGTAACCCACCCAGACTGTCGTCGTGATTTGGGGAACGAAGCCTGCGAACCACACGTCGGTGTGATTCGTCGCGGTTCCGGTCTTCCCGGCTTGTGGACGCCCGATGTCGGCGCGTCTCCCGGTGCCCTGGGAGACGACCTTTTCGAGTGTGCTCACCACGACGGCGCCGATCGAACGGGAGAGAACGCGTTCCGGCCGGACTTCGTGCTCGTAGATCACGGTGCCGGTGGCGTCGGTGATGCGGCTGATGAGATACGGCTCGACGCGGTTCCCGTAGTTGGCAAGGGTCGAGTACGCCGACGCCATCTCGAGCGGACTGACCGATGCGGCTCCGAGGGTGATGGCATGGAACGGCTTGAGGTATTGAGACGTGATCCCCATATCCCGGGCCGTGTCCACGACGACGGCGGGTCCGATAGCGTCGATGAGTCGTGCATAGACCGTGTTCGTGGAGTTGTAGGTCGCCGACTCGAGGGACTGAAGATCGTGGCCTGCATTCCCCCCGGCATTCTCGACCGTCCACGTGTTCCCGTCGGCGGAGCATGGATAGCCGCAGTCGATGACGGCGGGACTCGATCGATCCCACAGCGAAGCAAGCGTCACGGGGCGACCTTCGAGATCCCCGTTCTTGAGGGCAGCAGTGAGGGTGAAGGGTTTGAACGCCGATCCGGCGTTACGGGCACTCCCCGTGGCGAGGTCATACGGGCGCTCTCCAGCTTCGAGATCGTCGCCGAAGTCGGTGCCGGATGCGATGACCTTGATCGCTCCGGTTGCGTTCTCAACGGTGGCGATGGCGCCCGTCGGTCCGTTGTACTCGGGGCGGAACCAGGCTCGAAGGATCCGGTTCGCCTCGGTCTGGAGGTCGTAGTCGATCGTGATGTCGATTTGGAGTCCACCGCCTCCTGAGCATGTCGTATCTGCCGCCGGGCAGCCGAAGAGAGCCCGCTTGCGCTCCTCATACGAAGCCCCGAGTCCGTATCCGTCGGAGTCGAGCAGTTGTTGACGGACCGCGAGCATCACCTGAGGATCGAGTTCTTCGCGAACCGAGTGAGGGACGATGCCAAGAGGAGAGCTCTTCGCTGCTGCGGCTTCCTCCTCCGTCGCCAGCCCGTTGGCCACCATCCGATCGATGGTTTGGTTCCGAACTGCGATCGAGTTCTGAGGGTTCTGCCGTGGGTGATAGAACGTGGGGTTCCTGATCGGAGTCACGAGTGTCGCCGCTTCGGCAAGGGTCAGTTCGTCGAGACTCTTTGCGAAGTACTCCTGGGCAGCCGCCTGGACTCCGTAGGCGTTCGAACCGAAGAACACCGAGTTCGCATAGAACTCCAGGACCTGGTCCTTGGTGTATAGCCGCTCGATCTCAGCAGCGACCTGCGCCTCGCAGATCTTGCGCTCGAGCGTTCGGTCGGCGGTGAGGTAGTTCTGCTTCACGACCTGCTGCGTGATCGTCGAAGCGCCGGTCTCTCCACCGCCGATCGCTGCTCGTACGATGGCCTTGAAGTCAACGCCCTCGTGCTCGTAGAAGCTCTTGTCCTCTGCCGAGAGCAGGGCTCCGATCACGAGGTCCGGTATCTCGTCGAGCGGGATCGGCTGACTGTTGCGTTCCGACAGCTTTCCGAGTTCGACGCCGTCGGCGGTGGTCACACTCGACAGTCTCGAGACGTCGGGGAAGGAGAGATCCATGGTCGAGACATCGCAGAAGTACTGGTCCTGCAGATCTTCAACGGTCCCAAGGGCCGCGTTCGATCCGAGGAAGCCGAACAGACCCACCCATGCCGCTCCGACGGTCGCGATGACCGCGAGGAGGAGCAGCCCGGGGAGACGCCGGCGCTTCCGATCGTTCCGATGAGCTTCATGGATGTTCGGATCCATCGTCTATCACACGCTTCCGCTTGCGACCGAGTTCCCGCAGGTAGCATCGAACTCGCGAAAAGCATAGGAACAGACCCCCGATAGACCTCGGACCCCAGACACATGAACGACTCGAACCAGACAGAGTACGGCCCCGACGACCTGCGTGGATGGGAACCCGACGAGGAACTCGGGGAGCCCGGCTCCTATCCGTACACCCGCGGTCCCTACCCATCGATGTACACAGGACGTCTCTGGACCATGCGGCAGTACGCCGGCTTCGGTGATGCCAAGGCGACAAACGAACGGTTCAGGAGCCTCCTGGACGCCGGACAGACAGGGCTGTCCGTAGCGTTCGACCTTCCGACGCAGATGGGTCTCGACTCCGACGACGAGATGGCTGCAGGGGAGGTCGGCAAAGTCGGCGTGGCGATCGACTCGATCGAGGACATGCGGGTGCTGTTCGATCGGATCCCCCTCGGCGACGTCACCACGTCGATGACGATCAATTCGACGGCTGCGATTCTCCTTCTGCTGTACCAACTCGTCGCCGAAGAGCAGGGCGTGCCGGTCGGTCAGGTACGCGGAACAGTCCAGAACGACATCTTGAAGGAATACATTGCCCGCGGCACCTACATCTATCCGACGGCGCCTTCGATGAGGCTTGTCACCGATGTGTTCTCGTACTGTGCGGCGGAGCTGCCGAACTGGAACACGATCTCGATCAGCGGCTATCACATTCGCGAAGCCGGATCTACCGCCGCCCAGGAGATAGCGTTCACGATCGCGAACGGACTTGCCTACGTCGTGGCGGCTAAGCGAGCCGGCCTTGACGTCGATGTCTTCGCCCCGCGACTGTCGTTCTTCTGGAACTCGCACAACGATCTCTTCGAGGAAGCGGCGAAGTTCCGCGCCGCCCGTCGTATGTGGGCGCGACTCATGAAGGATCGTGTCGGCGCGAAGTCGCCGTCTTCGTGGCGCATGCGATTCCACACGCAGACCGCAGGATCGACGTTGACCGCTCAACAACCCTTCAACAACGTGGTTCGAACGGCATATCAAGCCTTGGCGGCGGTCCTCGGGGGTACCCAGTCGTTGCACACGAACTCGTACGACGAGGCGCTGGGCCTGCCGACCGAGGAAGCGGTGATGATCGCCCTTCGGACACAGCAGGTCCTCGGTCATGAATCCGGTGTTGCTTCGGTGATCGACCCGCTCGCCGGTTCGTACTTCGTCGAGTCGCTCACCGATCGGCTCGAAGCTGAGGCCATGGATCTGATCGGGAGGATCGATGATCTGGGCGGAGCCGTCGCAGGGATCGAATCCGGCTTCCAGCAGCGCGAGATCGAGAACGCGGCTTACGACCATGCACGAGCGGTCGGTTCCGGCGAGGCTGTGATCGTGGGTGTGAACAAGTTCGAGATCGACGAGACGGGGGACCATGACGTGCTCCGTGTCGACCCCCGAATCGAATCCAACCAGGTCAATCGGTTGTGGCGGTTGCGAAGTGAGCGTGACAACGGAGCCATCAAGACGGCTCTCGAAATGATCCGGAAGACGGCCGCCGGCGACGAGAATCTGCTGCCACCGATGAAAGAAGCCCTGAGGCGAGGAGGGACCGTGGGAGAGGTCTCAGGAGCGCTGGTTGACATCTTCGGCCGCTACCGCCCAAGCGCCTGAGCGCAGCTTCCAGCTACCAGCCACGAGCAAGGCGCTGAACGAAGGACCTGGAGCCGGGATTCGGGGGCTGGCAGCTGGGGGCTGGCAGCTGGAAGCTCCCCGTCCTACTTAATCACCATCAATACGGCTCCGGCGGTCACCGTGTCGCCGGGTTGGACGCGGAGATCCACGATGTCACCGCTGGTCGGCGCCTTGATCTCGTTCTCCATCTTCATGGCTTCCAGCACGCACACCGGATCGCCGGCTCGCACGGCTTCCCCTGCCGCGTGGTGGACCTTCACGATGGTGCCCTGCATCGGTGCGGTTACGAGGCCCTCGCCGGAACCGGAAGACTGCTCCTTGGTGAGCTTCGGTGCCTTGCGTCGCGGTGCGGGACGCTGCCCGGACCCCGTCGACGCGATCACCTGTGACCAGTATTTCACTTCGAAGCGTCGACCGCCGACCTCAACGGTGATGTCACGTTCCTGCAGCTCCTCATCTTCCGGCATCGCGGGTGACGCCTTCATGTCGAGCTTGCTGAAGTCCATCGAATCTTCGACGATACGCGTGTTGATGTTCCCGGCAGGGAAGTCTGGACCCTGGAGGATCTGCAGGTGGGCGGGGATCGTTGT
>JAMBLK010000192.1 GCA_023336855.1 Actinomycetes bacterium | reverse complement strand
GACGACTTCGTTCGTAGAGTCGAAGCCCGGGTCGCAGCGAAACGCGCCGCTCGCGAAGCCGGCGAAGAGATCCCGGATGCTGCGGCTCGCCGCGCTGCCGAGGCCGCCGAGCGTGGCGGGGACCTGACCCGGACACCTCCCGACAACTACCTGCGAAATTTCGCGCGAGAGGGCGATGTCGTTCCTCTCAACCACATGCACGAGACCGGCTACACGTTCCGCGACTCGAAGGCGGCCGGTCGCATCTGTGCAGACGAGGGGGTCGAGATCTACGCCAGGACCACGAACATGGACTCGATGCGTCACATTCGCGATAGTTCGGCGCTCCCCAAGTCGCTGGATATCAAGGCGAAGACGATCAGTGAGCTTGACACCTACCTTGGAGCCAGTCCGGCGGACAAGGGGCTCGTCGGCTACTTCAAGCCGGTCGAACCGGACCTCTCCAAGATTCCGGCCGAACTGCACGACGCGGTCAACAGCCGTCTTGCCGAGCGGATCGACGAGTTCGCGAAGTTCTCCAAGGACGCGAAATTCCAGGGGCTCCTCGACGACGGCGTCCTCAAGCTCGAAGGCGGGAAGATCATCGATTCAGTCACAGGCAAGCCGTTTGCCGGTGACATCGACGCCGTCTTCATAAAGGACAAGGCCACCGGCAAGTATCTGACGAGCGGACCACGCTACGAGCGCGTGATCCAGCGGTGGAAGGCGGAGGTCGGTGGGCAGCATGGAGTGGAAATGAACGTTGTCAGTGACATCACCGCGCCGTACCGCCCGGGCACTCCGGAATACGACAAGGCGTTCACCGCGGCCACGGATCTTCAGACGAAGCTCCAGGCGAGCCACACATCCGGGAGCGAGGTCGTCGTTCGGTTCGACGCAGACGGTGTCGTGCGACGGGGGCCGAGGGACATCGACTTGACACCGAGGCCCGAGCAGATCCTCGAAGAAACCGCCGAGCCATCTCGAATCGGCGGCGCCGTCGGGTCGACCATCGGAAGAGAGTGGGAAGGAAGACCTGATGCATGATGAATCCGTGCGCTACCGACTCGATCAACGTCGGGCTACGGCGCTGCTCCAACTCACCGGAGTCGTCCCCGACGGTCGATTCATCGACCCGGCGGAACCCCTCGCCGATCCGGTCGCGCAGCTGAACGATCAAGCGCTTCTCGACGAGACCAGCGGTCGACCGGTCCCGGTGCTCGACAACGCGATGCGAATCGTGGCGGCACCCGCTCGCGTCTTGACCGTGCGGATCAACGTCCCCGGTATCGACGAGTGGGATCTCGCCCATGTGGCCGCCGGGTCGAGCGGCGGGCCCTACGTCATGGTGACCACCGCGGGCGACGTCCTGGACATCCTCGTGATGTCGTCCGAGTACGAAGTCGCAGCGCTGCTCGACGGACTCCTCGACCTGACGACCCTCCCCACACGACCCGTGACCCCAGATGCTGTGCTTTCGTTCGCAGCATGGGTTGGGATGCTCGCCGTCGTGGACGTTCACCGCCGAGCCGGCCTCAAAGCTGAACTGGATCGCCGCCCTGCCACAGATGGTCCGTTCGATGCCGCCGACATGCGCGCCGAACTCGAGGCCGGTCTCGCCGGCAGCGACACGAGGTGGGCGATCACGGCGTTCACCCCGCTCTCCCCGGTAGATCTCCGCGCTGCTCGTCCGACCGGATCAGCGATTACGCAGGCGATGATTGACGCCGCCTTGGTAGAGGCCGATGGTCAACGTTGGGTGTTGACGGAGCTCGGGAACAACCTCGCCGAGCTGTTCGGCAGTGTCATCAAGTGGGGTGGCGTAACACTCACCTTCACCGGATCGAAACCGGACGTGCGGATGGGGGAACTATCCGTTCTGCGATCGACGTTCCGGCTCGGCCTCGGGTTCTGGAACGGAGAGGGAGGCACGTTCGAAGTGGCGCTCGTCGAACCCGATTCGGAGACTGCGGTGGAGATGCTCCGCCGCATGCTCCTGCTCCCGAATCCCGAACCGGCGCCAAGACCTGATCGGTCGCGATGCCCCCGCTGCAGCGCCGCCGTCGACGAGGGCCAGCAGTTCTGTCGGGCGTGCGGTGAGAGCCTGCAGGGTGTCATCGTGCCGCCGGCGGAGTGCCCCTCGTGCGGGACCAAGGTCGATTCAGCCCAAGATTCGTACTGCTCCGAATGCGGGGGACCGTTGACGCCTGCAGCGTCGGAGTGGAGCGAGACATGATCGGTCGCGTCGTCGGGCTGCTGTCGATCCCCATGATGGCATTCATCATGTGGAGCCTGATCCGCCAGGTCCGTAAGCCATCTGCGGTGAGACCCGGGTGGACGGCGATCGGGCTTGTGATGGCTCCGGTCATGCTGATCGTCAACCTGGTGTTCCTCCGACAGGCAGCGCCGGGGACGCTCGGGGTGGCGTTGCTTGTCTTCGGGATCGGTTTCGGTGCGGCGTGGGGGTTCACCGCCCGCCTGTCGATGCGTGATGAGAAGGTGATCGCCGACCGCTCGATCCTCCACCTCGTCTTCTGGGCCATGTCGTTCGGACTGACGCAATTGCTCGCGACGTTCGCAGCGGCGGAAGTGGTCGCCGGCGGCCTCGCCGCGATGTTCTTTGCCACGGGGGCCACCCTCGGCACCAGCATGAATCTCCTGGTTCGGCAGCACCAGATCCGCAAGAAGGCTGTGCTCACCGCAGACATCTCGACGTAGACCGATCGGCCCAGCACCGCCGGTCCGGGGCCATCGATCGATGCGGCCGAAGACCTCGATCGCCCACTCGCGTCCGTTCGGGAGCTCGTTCGCGACGACGAAGCCGAAGCCCTCGACGTCGGTTGACCGATGACCGCCGCACACCATCGTGGTGATGTCCCGGTTCAGTCCGTCCGCATCGCCGAGTACGGGTTCTCTGGCCGAATGGCGCAAAGGTTGGTGGACACAGCACCAGGTTCCCCTCGAAGCATGGAAGCCCTCGAGCGAATGGGCACAACACTCAGCGCAGTGGCGGTAGGACCGGAACGCTCACCCACCGCCCTGCTCCTACTCCGGAAGTCGCAGCCGATACGTGCCGCGCGGATAGCTGATCGCGCGTAGGGTCGAGAGTATGCGGCGATACATTGTTGGGTTGGCTGCATTGATCCTTCTCATCGCAGCGTGCGGCGGCGATGGATCCACCGAGGATCTTTCCGGATCCGACACCGGATCGGAGATCACCGAGACGGATTCTGCCGATTCCGATTCTGGGGGTGGTGAATCCGGGAGCACCGGCTCCGAGAACGAATCGACGAGCGACGGAACGCAGATCTTCGTGGCCTCTACCGACGGAATCGACATCGTCGACCTGGATGCCGAGACGCAGGAGGTTTTCGTCGAGGGTTATGGCAACCCCTACGGTCTGATTGTTGCACAGGACGATCTCTGGTTCGCCGATGCCCAGAACTCACTTGCGTCCGTTGACGCACGGTCCCGTGAGGAGAAGGGCACCGTGGCTCTTCCTGGCCAGTTCGCCGGCCTGTCGGTCACCGAAGATGCGGCGTGGGTTATCGCCGGACTGATCGGGTTAGATTCGCAGTTGGTCGGTGTCGAACGTGACGGGATGACGATCAGAGGAACCGCGCTGCCTCCGCAGGGCACGTACTACGACCTCGTTGCCGGATCAGGGGGCGATGTCTGGGTTCACGGCGGTGACATCGAGTCCTCCACCACCGTCGGCAAGGTCGATCCGGTGATGGTGACGGTTGGAGATCGCGTCGACTCGGGAGTGATCGCCGACTCGATGGTTATCGGTCTCGGCGCTCTCTGGATCGGCGGCACCAAGGCCGGATCTCCCGATGGGTCGACCGTACCCGTCTCCGCGATCGCAAAGCTGGATCCGGCAACAGGTGACGTCCTGGATCTGCTCGAGATCGGTGGTTCTGGAGACGATGAGGTCGTTGTCGAGGTGGCATTCGACCATCTGTGGGCCACGCAGGGTCTCGAGGCGGTTCTCATCAAGTTCGATGCGGCGTCCGGCGATGAGGTCGGTCGGGTTGATGTCGGCAGCGGGGCGGCCGGGATTCCCTATCCGATACTTCTCACGAGCGACGCCATCTGGGTCGTCAACTCCACCGACAGTCAGGCGCTCTCATTCAACCCTGACACGTTGGACTTCGTGTCCGGCATCACGCTGCCCTACTTCGCTGGGACCTTCGCTTTCGTCCCCTAGCCGAGGCGTCGCTCACCGACGACAACATGAATGACCGACGGTGGTGTCCGTCCCGGAACGATGGCACAGAGTCCTCGTTCGTCGACGTGTAGACGCCGCGACGCGTTCGGGCACACCCACGCCTATATGCGGATCCATCACTTCACGATGTTCTGAGAGGGGTGCACACGGCCGGTGCGTCGCGGACCGCTTCCTGGCTGACGGCGCCACCGCACAGCCGGAGACGGACGTCGTCTTCGGGCACGACCTCGAGGTCGTGGCGCTCGGGCCGGTAGTGGAAGACACCGTCGGCGGTGAGCAGATATATCTCAGTGGGGTAGGTGGCGCCCGCCGACGGTGCGGTCCGATTCCTCGCCGGGGTAACCCCCTGCGCGGACCACAGCAATTGGGAGATCTCGTCGTCGGTGAGCGACGGTCCGGTGAGTTCACGCACCGTCCGGCGGGTCGCCAGAGCCTGGGCGAGGCTCATGCCGTCGCGGGTCGGATCCGGGAGATCAACAGTCGGTCGCGGTGAGGTGGTCATGGTTCCTCCTCCGTCGTGGTGGCGCCGCAGATTCTGGTGGCGAGGCCTCACCCCATCCCGAGTCGGCTCTGCATTCCGGATCTCGTTCGCCTTCTTGTGAGCTTCCGCATCCGCCTCCATGTACTCATCGTGGGGCTCGGCCGCTCGCTGCTTCTTGTGCTGCCGACGCTGTTCAGCGTTCGATCGTGCGTTCGTGGCCTCGGGGACGGACGTTCGCGAAGTAGCAGTCGTACACGGGTGCCCCGTACACGATCCTCTCCCATCGGCCGTGGTCTCCGCAATACCACTTCTCACAGTCGAAGCACCGGTTGGCAACCTGCATGTCATGTTCATCCCGGAGAGTTTGGAAGTCCTCAGCGAGCCAATCGCGGAGGATCTCTTGAGGCGAACCTGTTCGTCGTGAGGTCCAACCCTGTAGCCCGTCGACTTCAATGCACAGCCTGCGAGTGTCGCTTGTGAGACTCGACCAGAATTCGTCCTGTGCTTCGGGTACCTCACCGGACTCGAGGACCCGAACCCGAGTGGCGACCTTGCCACATTCGCTGCATGCGAACTTCAGGTCGTACTCCATGGTGTCCACGGTACTCATCTGCTTCCTCGCCGGGGTTCTCGCGGTGGAAGGCGACGCTTCTGTTCGGTACTGGCGTTTCGTCGATGTTCTGTGGGTCTTCTTCTCCTCGGCCCTCTACCTGATCAACTGAATGTTCAGGTGAGGCAGGCCCGGCGGCAACCCCAGGCGGTCGCCAAGACGAGGCGATGCGTGCAACCCGTTGGTCCATGGTCGATAGGTGCTTCCTGTGCAGTTCGAGCAGGTTCGGCGCCAAAGCCTTGATGAATGCTCCATCGGGATCTTGAAGTCTTGTTAGCCCACCGTTAATCCGCGGTCCGCGATGCTGGTCGGGCTCGATGCAAGGAGGCCAAGCATGCTGGCAAGGGCCATCGTCGAGAGCACAACCTATGGAGCGCGGGCTCGGAGCGGGGTCTGAGAGTGACAGACACCGCCACAGAGGATCACCTCAAACCGAATCCCACCGAGCTACCAGAGCCATCTCCGTCTGAGCCATATTCGCTGGTTCTCAGCGGTCTCGTCCTGGTCCCATGGGCGGAGATGAAGCGGTTGTGGCATGGGCGCGAGTCCCTTCAGGATGCTGAGCGACAGGACGTCATCGACCGGCTATTCCCGCGTGGGATGCCACGTCGGCAGTTCTTCACTCGCTTCGTGTCACTGATGATGTTGTCCAGCGCCATTGCCGTATTCGGTATTCTGGGAGACTCCACCGCGGTGGTCATCGGAGCAATGCTCGTCGCACCGCTCATGTTCCCTGTCCTCGGTGGAGCGGCGGCGATCGTCATGGGCTGGCCACGACGAATCGTGAGTCGTGCGCTGCTCGTCGCAGCAGGATCCCTCCTCGCAGTGATGATCGCCGCGGTGATCTCGTTCATCGTCCCGGGCAGGGCAACCCCTCTTCCGGCAGAGTTGATAGCTCGCACATCCCCGAATCTCCTTGACCTCGGCATCGCTCTCGCCGCTGGAGCCGCAGGCGCGTACGGTCAGGTGAGGCGCCATGCCGCGGAAGTGCTCACCGGGGTTGCTGTGGCCGTTGCGCTTGTTCCCCCGCTCGTGGTTGTCGGAGTCACGCTGCAACTCACGGAGTGGCAACTCGCTCTCGGTGCAGCGTTGCTCTTCCTTGCCAACGTTGTCGGCATTGTCATCGCAGCATCGGTCACCTTCCTTGCCGCGGGCTTCGTGCCCGGGCGGAACCCGTTGAAGGGGCACAGCCAGGTGCTTCGCGGAGTGAGCTGGGCCGCTATCGCCACGATCATCGTCGTGCTCCCCATGCAGTTCGGCAGAGGGGCCGTCCTTCCCGTGTCGGATCCGACCGAGGAGGTCAGCGCCGTCGTTGAGGAATATGTGTCTGAACGCGGATCCACTACCGAGGTTGTCGACGTTGAGGTTCGGGTCGGCGACGGCTTCACCAAGATCGACCTGGTCGT
>JAMBLK010000191.1 GCA_023336855.1 Actinomycetes bacterium | reverse complement strand
CTCAGTACCCAGTACTGGATACGACCGCGCAGCGGTCACATATGATCGATCATCGAGTTCGCGAACTCGCTGGTCTTCACTTCGATGGGCCCGTCCATGAGGCGGGCGAAGTCGTAGGTAACGATCTTGTCGGCGATGGATCCTTCCATGCCCTTCACGATGAGATCGGCGGCTTCGTCCCAGCCCATGTAGCGGAGCATCATCGCACCGGACAGGATCACGGAACCGGGGTTGACCTTGTCCATCCCGGTGTACTTCGGCGCAGTTCCGTGCGTTGCCTCAAACACGGCGTAGCCGTTCACGTAGTTGATGTTCCCACCCGGGGCGATTCCGATTCCACCGACCTGTGCGGCCAGGGCATCGGAGATGAAATCGCCGTTGAGGTTCATCGTGGCGATCACGTCGTACTCGGCGGGTCGGGTCAGGATCTGCTGGAGGAAGGCATCAGCGATGACGTCCTTGACCAGGATCTTGTCGCCCGGATCTCCTCCACAGTCATCCCATCCGACGGCGACGTCGGAGAATTCATCCCGTACGACCTCGTATCCCCAGGTACGGAATGCACCCTCGGTGTACTTCATGATGTTGCCCTTGTGCACCAGGGTCACCGACGAGCGGTTGTTGTCGACCGCGTATTGGATCGCCGCACGGACAAGGCGCTTCGTACCGGTCTCTGAGATCGGCTTGATGCCGATGCCGCTGTCGGTGCGGATGTCCCAGCCGTATTCGTCGGCCATGAACGCGAGCAGTTTTGCAACCTCGTCGGAACCTGCCTCGAGTTCCTTACCGGCGTATACATCCTCGGTGTTCTCACGGAAGATCACCATGTCGATGAGTTCGGGGCGCTTCACCGGTGACGGAACCCCTTCGTACCAACGAACCGGACGGAGACAGACGTAGAGATCGAGGATCTGGCGCAGTGCAACGTTCAAGCTGCGGATGCCACCACCGACAGGTGTCGTGAGCGGGCCCTTGATTCCGACGATGTACTCGCGGAAAGCATCGGTCGTTGCTTCCGGCAACCACTCACCGGTGGCGTCGAACGCCTTCTGGCCGGCGAGGACCTCTTTCCATTCGATCTTGCGTTCGCCGCCGTATGCCTTCTCGACGGCTGCGTCGAGAACGCGTACAGCCGCGGCCCAGATGTCCGGCCCGATCCCATCTCCCTCGATGAACGGGATGATCGGGTCGTTCGGGACGTTCAACCCCGAGTCGGTCATCGTGATCATTGAACCCATGTCGTTGCACCTTTCGTCGGCGGTTCATTCCGCCTCTTCTCAATTGTCATTCGCTTCGGCCAACGCCACCGTGTTGGCCAGCAGCGTGGCGATCGTCATCGGGCCCACGCCGCCGGGTACCGGGGTAATCGCCCCTGCAACATCGACAACGGCGTCAAAGTCGACGTCGCCCACAAGGCCGTCATCGGTTCGGCTGATCCCAACGTCGATGACTGTGGCGCCGGGCTTGACGAAGCGTTCGTCGAACATCATCGGTCGGCCCACGGCTGCCACCAGGATATCGGCCTTGAGACACACCCCGGCCAGGTCGGGAGTTCGCGAATGTGCCTGGATGACGGTGGCGTCAATACCCTTCTGTCCGAGGAGAAGAGCCAGCGGACGCCCGACGAGGAATGACCGCCCCACTATCACGGCGGTCCGCCCTGACGTCTCGATCTCATAGTGGGCGAGGATCCGCATGATGCCGCCCGGTGTCGCCGGAACCGGTCCGGGACGGGACAGCACGAGTTGGCCGAGATTGAAGGGATGGAGCCCATCCGCGTCCTTGCCGGGGTCCACCATCTCGACGGCGGCTTCGCCGTTGAGACCATCGGGCAACGGCAACTGCACGATGATCCCATCGACGCGCTCGTCGGCGTTGAGTTCTGTAACGACAGCTTCGACGTCTTCCTGCGATGCCGTCGCACGAAGATGCCGGTCGAACGACAGCATCCCCGCCGTTTCGGCGGCACGGTGCTTGTTCCTGATGTAGACCTTCGACGCGGGATCGTCACCGACCAGCACTGTTGCCAGACCGACGGAGCGCCCCCGCTCGCGCAACGATGCGACGCGTTCGGCGACTTCCGCCCGCACGACGGCCGACACGTCCTTGCCGGAGAGAATGAGTGCGCTCAATGTCGGAAATGCCTCTCTCCTGTGAACATGAGTGCGACGCCATGTTCGGATGCAGACTTGATCACCTCGTCGTCTCGCACGGATCCGCCCGGCTCCACGATGGCGACGATTCCAGCCGATGCCAGCACATCGGGTCCGTCGCGGAACGGGAAGAACGCATCGGATGCGCATGCGGCACCCCTGGACCGGTCCCCCGCCTTGGCGAGCGCCCGCTCAGCAGCTCCGATACGGCTCTGATCGCCGGCCCCGACACCCACCGCTGCACCGTTGTTCACGAGCACGATGGCGTTGGACTTCGTGTGGGCTGCGATCACCCATGCCATCTCCAAGTCCCGGATCTCGGACGCCGTCGGGTCACGGGTCTTCGACTCCCATGTTGTGGTGTCGACTGTCACGACGTCCCTCTTCTGTATGAGGTATCCGTCGTCGATAGCCCTCATGTCGAGATCGAATGGCGATGGTGGCGGTGCGATCAAGAGGCGCAGACCCTTCTTCCGTTCAAGGGTCGCTTTCGCACCATCGGTGATCTCCGGCGCGATCACTACCTCGACGAAGAACCGACTGATCGCCGTTGCGGTGTCCTCATCGAGCACTCCGTTGAGGGCAACGACTCCCCCGAAGGCGGACAGCGGGTCACATTCCCAGGCTCGTTCGAATGCCTCGACCATCGTGCTGCCCGTCGCGGCGCCGCAGGCGTTCATGTGCTTGAGGATCGCGACAGATCCGGCCGGGAGATCGTTGGCAAGATGCCAGGCCGCATTCGCGTCTGCGTAGTTGTTGAACGACATCTCCTTGCCCTGGAGTTGCTCCGCCCGTGCCCACCAACCATCTAATCCTGGTGTTGCGTACATCGCGGCAGGCTGGTGCGGGTTCTCTCCATATCGGAGCGAAGCGACCTTCTCCATCGGCAGGACGAGGCGCTCTGCGCCGTCCCGTTCGAGCCAATTGACGATCGCGGCGTCGTAGGCCGCTGTGCGGAAGAACGCCTCCCGGGCGAGTTCGAAACGAAACTCTCTCGTGGTACCACCTTGCTCGACC
The DNA here is from genome assembly GCA_023336855.1 of Actinomycetes bacterium. GTDB lineage: Bacteria > Actinomycetota > Acidimicrobiia > Spongiisociales > UBA5794 > JAHEEL01. The sequence continues at coordinate 3,949 of JAMBLK010000191.1, read as the reverse complement.
GCGTCGGCGATGTCGTCGTAGCGATCGGGTGATACGACGACGGCTACCCCTGCATGGTTCTTCGCCGCAGCACGGATCATCGCCGGGCCACCGACGTCGATCTGCTCGATTGCCTCCGCCTCGGAAGGTTCTGCAGTAATCGTCTCTTCGAACGGATACAGATTCACGATCACGAGTTCGAACGGCTCGATACCGCGTTCCTCGAGGTCGGCGCGGTGTGATGGACTGTCGAGGTCGACGAGGATCGCACCGAAGACGATCGGATGCAGAGTCTTGACCCGTCCACCGAGCATCTCGGGTGCGCCGGTAACGTCGACGATTGCAGTCACCGGAACACCGGCATCCCGCAACACACGAGCCGTCCCGCCTGAAGACACGATCTCAACACCGGCAGCATCGAGCCGACGCCCCAATGCGACAACCCCCGTCTTGTCCGAGACGGAGATCAAAGCACGGCGAACAGGGAGACGAATCATCGATAGGTGATGGTAGGCGACGCGCAAGAGTCGGAAGCGGGCTCGATCAAGCCAGACGGTGAATCACCGGTAGATCAGTAGAGCAGTAGAGCGGCACTGTCTTGATCTGATCTACTGATCTACTGCGCTACTCGGCAAGCGCGAAGTCGACCGCAGCCATCGCGTGAATGCGTGCTGTCGGGAAGTACGGCTGCTCCATGTCATCGGGGGTGACGAGCAGCTCGATCTCCGTGCATCCTGCGATCACGCCCTCTGCGCCTCGCTCGTGCAGACGCTCGATGATCTGCAGGAATCGCTGCTTCGATTCTTCGACGATGCGTCCTTGGACGAGCTCGTTGAAGATCACATCGTTGACGAACGTTCGGTCGGCCGCGCCGGGGACAACAACCTCGAGATCGTTTGCGGTAAGGCGCCCCCGATAGAAGTCCTGCTCCATCGTGTACCGGGTCCCGAGGAGAGCGACTGCCTCGATCCCCTCCGCCTGAACAGCCTCTGCCGTAGCGTCGGCTATGTGCAACAAGGGGATCCTGACGGCATCCTCGATCTGTCGGGCCACTTTGTGCATCGTGTTCGTTGCCAGCACGATCACGTCGGCTCCGGCCTTCTCGAGCCACGCAGCATCGTCAGCGAGCAGTTGGGCGGCAACGTCCCAGTCCCCCGCTTCTTGCAGTTCCTCGATCACCGCGAAGTCGTAGGACCGAACGAGGAGATCCGCCGAGTGCACACCACCGAGCCGTCGCCGGACCTCGGTGTTGATGATCCGCTCGTACTCGATCGAAGATTCCCAACTCATCCCGCCAAGCAATCCGATGGTTTTCATGGTTCAAACAGTAGACCAGTAGAGCAGTAGATCAGATCTGCTCCCTTCTGATCTACTGCTCTACTGCTCTACTTGTTCATGGCCTCCATCATCGCTGAGCCCATATCCGTTGGGGTTGGGGCCATCACGACGCCGGCTGCTTCGAGTGCTTCGATCTTCGCTGCGGCAGTGCCCTTCCCTCCGGAGATGATCGCTCCGGCGTGGCCCATGCGCTTGCCGGGGGGTGCGGTCGTCCCTGCGATGAACGATGCAACGGGCTTCGTCATGTTGGCCGTGATCCACGCAGCCGCGTCTTCCTCTGCCGTGCCGCCGATCTCGCCGATCATCAGCACACCCTCGGTGGCCGGATCGTCGTTGAAAGCTGTCAGAGCGTCGACGAAGTCCGTCCCGTTGACCGGGTCGCCGCCGATGCCGATTGCCGTGGTCTGCCCGAGGCCGTTCAGCGTGAGTTGGTGAACCGCTTCGTACGTGAGTGTGCCGGAGCGGCTCACGACGCCGATCCGACCAGGCGTGTGGATGTAGCCGGGCATGATGCCGATCTTGCATTCCTTCGGCGTGATGACACCAGGGCAGTTCGGGCCGACGAGACGCACGTCTTTGTCCTCGAGATACCGTTTCGCCTTCACCATGTCGGCGACCGGGATCCCCTCTGTGACGCACACGATGAGAGGGACGCCTGCTTCGGCGGCCTCCATGATGGCGTCTGCGGCGAACGGTGGCGGGACGTAGACGACCGATGCGTTCGCTCCGGTCTCTGCAACGGCCACAGCAACGGTGCGGAAGATCGGCAGGTCGACCCGGTAGGAGTCGGCACGATCCGGGACTCCGGAGTGATCCGTCTCTCCCTCGAAGACCTCGGTCTGCCCGGCGCGGCTCGGGTGCACCGCAGCGACCATGTTCGTGCCGTATGCGATGGCTTTGTCCGTGTGGAAGCGGCCGGTCTTACCCATCCCTTGTACGAGGACTCTCGTGTCCTTCCCGATCATCACACTCATGTGGTCAACTCCAAGATCTTCTGAGCGCCGTCTTTCATGTCGGATGCGCTCACGAGGTCGAGCCCGGATTCGTCGAGCATCTGCTTGCCGAGTTCGACGTTCGTCCCTTCGAGCCGAACGACGAGGGGTACGGTGAGGCCGACCTCCTCGACTGCTGCGATCACACCCGCTGCGATGACATCGCAGCGCATGATGCCGCCGAAGATGTTCACGAAGATGCCCTTCACGTTCGGGTCCTTCGTGATGATCTTGAACGCGGCAGCGATCTGTTCCTTCTCGGCGCCCCCTCCAACATCGAGGAAGTTCGCGGGCTCTCCCCCAACCGTCTGGATGATGTCCATCGTGGCCATGGCAAGGCCCGCGCCGTTCACCATGCATCCGATGTCGCCGTCGAGCTTGATGAACGACAGGTCAAACTCCTTGGCTTCGAGTTCGGCGGCATCCTCTTCACTGACGTCCCTGAGTTCGGCCACGGCGGGATGCCGGAACAGCCCACTGTCGTCGAAAGCCATCTTGCCATCGAGCGCCATGACTTTTCCGTCGGTGGTGACGACAAGCGGGTTGATTTCGACGAGGTCCGTGTCGAGTTCCACGGCCGCCTTCGTCAGCGCGTCGAGGAAACGCACGCCGTTCTTGAAGGCGTCTCCCTCGAATCCGAGCGAATAGGCGATGTGGCGCGCCTGGAACGGAAGGAGGCCGAAGGCCGGATCGATCTCCTCTTTGAGGATCTTCTCCGGCGTCTCCGCTGCTACGACTTCGATCTCCGTTCCACCCTCGGTCGATGCCATCACGATGTTCCGGGAGCTGGCCCGGTCGAGCAGCACGGAGAGGTAGAGCTCTGTTGCGATGTCGATGCCTTGCTCGATGTAGAGGCGGTTGACCTGCTTGCCCTCCTCGCCGGTCTGAATCGTGACGAGGGTCGAGCCGAGCATCTGGGATGCGAGTTCGCGCACACGCGCCTCTACGGCCTCGATGCCTCCGCTGATCCCTTCGGTGACGACGCTGACGCCGCCGACGTCCGGGTATTCCTTGAACCGGCCCTTGCCACGGCCACCGGCATGGATCTGCGATTTCACGACGACAACGGGGTTTCCGCTCTCTTCGATCAGGGGGCGAACGGCAGCTACCGCCTCGTCCACCGTGGTTGCAACGCGCCCCATGGGGACCGCTATGCCGCGGTCGGCCATGAGAGCCTTCGCCTGATACTCATGGATCTTCAAGAGGATCCTCCTCCGTTCATCGTTTCCTGTTCATTCATCTGACAAGTGTTCGTTCACCCACGCTTCGATGTCTTCGAGGGGCGTGCCGGGAGTGAACACGGCGCTGACTCCTGCCTCGTGGAGGGCGGGAATGTCTTCATCCGGGATGATGCCGCCGCCGAAGACCACGATGTCCGAAGCGTCACGCTCGCGCAGCGCCTCGACGACGCGTGGAAAGAGTGTGAGGTGTGCGCCGGAGAGCGTCGAGAGACCGACTCCGTCGACGTCCTCGTCGACGGCTGCCTGGGCGATCTGATCCGGGGTCTGGTGGAGGCCTGTGTAGATGACTTCACAGCCGGCGTCGCGTAGTGCCCGGGCGACAACCTTTGCTCCACGGTCGTGTCCGTCGAGGCCCGGTTTTGCGATCAGGATCCGTGGCGGCATGACCCGGAAGGCTAG
>JAMBLK010000190.1 GCA_023336855.1 Actinomycetes bacterium | reverse complement strand
TAGGACTCAGAATCTTGAGGCCCCAGTACGTCATCGTCGCGATGGTTCCCGACATGTTCCAGGTGCCGATGAGCGAACCGACCGCGAGGAGGATGAAGATCGCCCCAACTGCGGTGGAGATGCTGTCGACCGCAGCCTTGCCGATCTTGTCGATCGAGTGGCCGTTCTTGACGCCGATAAGACCGGCGACTATTGCCGTGATGATGAGCGCGACCTGGACGGGTCCGACGATCGCGTCGCCTCCGTACAGATAGACCGCGGAACCGAGGAGCACGACGAGGATGACGATGGGGATGAGAGCGTCCAACATCGAGGGCGCCCGTGGTGTCCGCTTGCGGCCCTCTCCGTCGGTCACGTTTGACCTTCCCCGTGAAGCTTCTGCCACTCTATCACGGGCTACGGTGCGCCTCCCGGGCCTCCCGTCCCGTTCGTGGCGCAGCCGTCAGGCCCCGTTCGCCCAGTCGTCGACGAGACGATGCATGGTGCCCATCGGGACCGATCCGGATCCGAGAAGTGTGTCGTGGAAGGCACGGATGTCGAATCGGTCGCCCATCGTGTCGATCGCACGGTTCCGTGCACGGAACATCTCGCGCTGGCCGGTCTTGTAGGCAAGAGCCTGACCCGGCCAGGCGATGTACCGCTCGACCTCGTTGATGATGTTGTTCGTCGCCTGCGGCGAGTTGGCGATCATGTAGTCGATCGCTTCCTTCCGTGACCAGCCGAGGGCATGGATCCCCGTATCGACGACGAGTCTGGCGGCTCGCCACGAGTCGAACGACAGGATGCCGAAACGCTCCAGATCTCCCGAGTAGAGGCCCATCTCGTCGGCAAGCCGCTCCGAGTACAGGCCCCACCCCTCGTGGAAGACGGTGATGAAGGCATTGCGTCGGAAGTCAGGCACTCCCTGGAGCTCCTGTGCGATCGTCAACTGCAGGTGGTGTCCGGGGATGGACTCGTGGAAAGCCAGCGCTTCGGATTCGAAGCGGGTCCGGGTGGTGGGCGATGTCGTGTTCACGAAGTACATGCCCGGTCGCGATCCATCTTCTGCCGCAGGGAGATAGAAGGCCAGCGGAGCGTCGTCGGCTCCGATTGGCGGCATCTCGGCCATGACACATGGGGCTTGCGGAAGTGTTCCGAACCAATCGAGGATGGCTTCGTTGGCCCGATCCATAGCGCTCTGGGCCGCAGCGACGATGCCGTCGGCATCGACGAAACGTAGGGCATCGTCGTCACGGAGACGGTTGTAGATCGAAGAGGCCTTGTCGGCGCCGAGAACCGCTTGTCCCAATTCGGCGTACTCGATCTCGAGACCGGCAATGTCCGCGAGGCCAGCGTTATGGATATCCAATGCCGCCAGATCCAGCGACGTGTGTCGGCGGATGGCACGCGTGTAGACCTCCACTCCATCGGACAGCCAGACGACACCGCTCCTCTCCGGCGGGCGTGCTGCCGGCATCACTTCGTCGGCGATGGCTGCTCGGTATCGGCGGAACGCCGGGCGCACGACCGTCGTGACCTGTTCGGCAAGACGTTGACGCCATGCTGCGATCTGATCGTCGTTCCATGCCGGGGGAGCCGTGAGGTTGACGAAAGCGTCGCTCTCCACTGGCGACTTCAGGTAGGCGTCGATTTGAGCGAGGGCCTTCTCGGCGCCGATCCGTGGTGGCGTGCGGTCCAGCGCGAGCCCTTGGCGCAGACGGCCGATCGCCTGATCGATCATCGTTCCCATCTTCGACCACTTCTCGACCGCCGAGTCGGCGTGTTCGGGTTCGGTGATTGGTATCTGGCCGGCGAGTTGCTGGAACACGACCTGGATGCCATTGAACGGGTCGACAGCGAACTCCGACATACGCGACCGGAGGTCTTCGGCCTTCGTCGACGCTTCGAAGATGAGCACCTCGCGGCTGACCTGCTCGTCCGCTGTCAGAACATCTACATCGAGGGCCTGGACGGCTACGGCGATCCGTTCGAGCGTATCGATATGGTCGTCTTCTGTCTGTCGGGACAGATCTTCGAGATCCGTGTCGTACTCGTGGAAGCCACGGAGAGAAGCCGACGTCGGCTCGGAGCGGAGCGTGAACTCCCAGTACTCATCGCCGAGCCTCTTCAGATCGTCGTTCACACCGAGTCCGCCCACTCCGATACGAGGTGGTCGAGGGTCTGGAGGGGCACGTCTCCGGAAGTCAGAACCGCATCGTGGAAACCCCCAATATCGAAGTTCTCACCGAGATGTTCTTCTGCGGCCGTGCGCAGTCGCTGGATCTCGAGGCGTCCGATCATATAGGACAGCGCCTGACCGGGCATCGACGCTATGTAGCGGTCGATCTCCTCAGTAATCGCATGCATCGTCATTGGCGAGTTTTCAGCGAGATAGTCGATCGCCTGCTGGCGGGACCATCCGAGACCGTGGAGGCCGGTGTCGACGACCAGGCGACCGGCGCGCATCGAGTCTGCCGAGAGCATGCCCAGCCTGTCGAGTTGAGACCCGTAGAGACCCATCTCGTCGACGAGTCGTTCGGTGTACAGCGCCCATCCCTCGGCGTAGGCGACGATGTGGCCGTGGCGTCGGAATGCCGGCACTGAGTCGCCGAGTTCCTGTGCGATGGCAATCTGTAGGTGGTGCCCGGGGATCCCCTCGTGGAAGGCCGTGGCCTCCACTTCGAACGTGCCCCACGACGTCGGATCCGCTGTGTTCATGAAGAACATTCCGGGTCGCGTTCCGTCATCGGCCGCCGGGAAGTAGAACGCCACAGCACCCGAATCGGTTTCGGCGACGACACAATCTGCTTCTGGGAGGCGCCCGAACCAGTCACCCATGGCGACCCGTGCCTTCTCGAACGCTGCCTCGGCGGCGGCGCGCACGCCTTCACCGGTTGTGTGGTGCAGGTCGGCGTCATCGCGGAGGAGGGCGAAGATCTCATCGAGGTCCGTTGTCCCGAGCACGTCGGCGCCGATCGCGCGGTACTCATCGGCGAGTCGTGCGATCTGCTGGAGTCCGACCTCGTGGATCTCGCCCGCCTGCATGGGAAGGGTCGTGTAGCGGTGGATCGATCGGGCGTAGACGAGATCACCATCGGGGAGCCAGGACAGACCCTCTTTGCCCTTCGGACGCGAGGCCGGGAGTACTTCGTCTCGAAGGGCATCACGCTGTCGTTCGACGGCGGGACGGACGAACTCGCGGATCACGTCGCCAAGTTCTTCCTTCCATGCGGTGACCTGGTCGGCGGAGAAATCGGCAGGCGCTTGTGTGCTCAGGAGAGGATCTTCGCTGATCGGGAGGGCGAGCCATTCGTCGAGTTGAGTGATGACGCCTTCGACGGCGAACGCCGCCGGGGTGCGACCTGATTTGATGCCCTGCCGGTACCGTTCGGTCATCTGATCGAAGGACCGCCCGTACCCCTTGTACTTCTCGACCATCGCCGCGGCAACCTCGGCCGTCGGGATGGACAGCATTGGGGGGAGCAGCTTCGCGTAGACCTGGAAGCCGAAGATCGGATCGACGGCGAACTCGGCCATATGCATCTCTTCGAGGGCGGCCTTGGTCTCTGTTTCGAAGATCAGGACCTCGCGAGTGAGGGCGTCGTCTGCCGACATCTCTGTCGGGTCGATGGCGTAGGCCCTGGCGCCGAACTCGCGGAGTTTGTCGACGTTGGCATCCTCGGCCTGGCGGCTGAAATCCTCCCACTGGTCGGCGTAGCGGTAGTCGCCGCGCATGTGCGCTTCTGTGGGATTCGTTTCGGTGAGATACTCGAAGTACTCGTCTGCAAGGGCGCGAATGGCGGAGGGTTCCACGGTGGTCCTTTCGTGGCGGGGCTTTCCGTAGGAGGGAACGCGCACTACCTTATCCGTCACCGGCGCCCGTAGCTCAATTTGGATAGAGCGCCTGACTACGGATCAGGAGGTTGGGG
>JAMBLK010000189.1 GCA_023336855.1 Actinomycetes bacterium | reverse complement strand
CTAGCGGATCTTCCAATGGATTGCGACGTAGAACTACCGTCTCGCGAGTCCGAGGACGATGCGCTCGAGGGCGACGACCGAGTCGAGGTTGGATCTGAGCCTGTCGGGTGAGAGCGCGAGCATGCCAAGCACGGCCGACGTTGCGAACGTGGCTCGAAGATCCGCTTCGGCCCGGTCCAGTCCCGTGGCATCCACAACCCAGTCGACGATTGTCTCTTGCAGTGTCGTGAGGGAATTCCAGAACTTCGAGTGCTCTGTGAATCGTCCTGGGTTTGTTGGAGCCTGTCGGGTGCTTCGGGATTGGTGGTGCAACCCGCGAGTTGCGCGGTAAAGAGAGTTCCTACACCGGAACGACTCGTGAGGCAACGATGAGGTGCGACCCAAACAAGGCTCGAGCCCGATTTCAGCCTGCTTGGCGCCGTGGTGCCGAAGAGGGCTCTGCTGCTGGACAAGATCGCCGAGTGGGATTGTCGCGGCCTGGACAGCAGGAGATTTATCAGATATGATAAGCAACATGAGCGATGTGAGTCCAATACTGAAACGGGTTCTGGCATCCGCTGCCCGACTGCAAGAGGTCGTGCCCGACGCCGTGCTGGTGGGGGGTTCGGCTGCGGCGCTCCACGCCGGTCACCGCGACTCCTTTGACCATGATCACGTCCTCGCTGATCTGGTCGACAGGTATGAGACGGTGTTGGAGGCCGTAGAGACGACCGATGGATGGGCGACATCGGTTCGGGCCTCGAAGCCACCGTTCACGATCATGGGCAGTCTCTGGGGTGTAGAGGCGGGCCTGCGTCAGATGCGTCGAACCCGGCCGCTCGAGACCTTCGTAGTCGAGGCGGGTGAAGGCAGATCGGTCGTTGCGCCCACGGCTCCCGAAACGCTCCGCGTGAAAGCGTTCCTCGTTGTCCAGCGCAATGCTGTTCGGGACTACCTCGACGTCGTCGCGTTGGCAGAGCATCTCGGACTCGACGCGGCGGTTGAGGTCCTATCCGGCATCGACACCTACTACGCAGATCGATCAGGTGAATCGGGGTCGGTCCTCACTTCACTGGTGATTTCGCTCGCCGATCCCAGGCCACGGGATACCGAGGTGATCGACGAGTTGTCGCGCTACAAGGGGCTCAAGGTGCGTTATCACCGCTGGGACGATGTCGTCGAGGTCTGTCAGTCGCTGGCGCTTCGACTCGGTGGAGCGGTCTGATGCCGATCGCATTCCGCAACGTCGATGCATCGCCGGCGGATGATGTCCGCACCTGGCCGTACGAAGCGCTCGTAACCGCGATCGACCGTGGGTTGGTTGGTGACTGGCAGCCCATCTTCGCCGAGTTTCGCCGATCACCGTGGGGTACGGTGGCTCGTCGCGTGGAACAGTACCTCTCCTATCGTGAACCCGGTGGGGTGAGCACGCTGTTCTCCCTTGCCATCGAACGTGCCCGTGCAGATGCCGAGCATGCAGATCGGGCTGAAGTAGCGGCACGGATTCGGGGCGCCGTCACCGGTTCTGGACTGACCAACGCCGAATTCGCCCGGCTCGTTGGGACCAGCGCCTCGCGGCTCAGCACCTATCTGAGCGGCAAGGTCACTCCATCATCCGCGATGCTCGTGCGAATCGAACGAGCGGCCCGGGGTTCGCAGGACACCTCGGACGGTGGAACCAGCGCGATGCGTTGAAGCCAAAGCCATTCAGGAATCTCCGGGGCGAGCAACGCTCATGACCCGAAGGTCGCACGTTCAAATCCTGCCCCGCTACGAAGGAAACCCATGGGACCCCCACATATCCCGAGGGTCTTCTCGCGTCCGGGGTTCGGGGCGTGCCTCATGTCAAACGGATTCCGGGTCTGTGCCCGCTATGTTTGATGGTCGCTGTGCGGCGAGTATCTGCGGGTCCTGGTCCAGGAGGTCGAAGAGATCGGATGCTTCGAACACTCTCGGAGGGCGGCCTCTCCGCCCCTTGCGCAGAGGGCGCTCGACGACGATGCCACGCTGCGCGAGGCGTTCGAGTGCGTCGCGGGCAGCAACGGTGGATACACCGAACTGCTCGGCAACGATTCTTGTGTCGAGGATGGGATGGTCGAGCAGACCAGCGACGATCCTGTGATCGACTGCGTTGCTCCTGACATCGGCGACCCGCTCGTTCCATGACCGTGCGAGGTCTGCGAGGGATGCAGCGAGGAGGAGGCTGTAGCCACAAGCGCTATCGAGGAGGTGAACGAACGTGTCGAGCCACGTCGATGGTTGACCGTCTCTGTAGGCGGTGAGTCCGGCGATATATGGCCGACGGTCCCTGGCGATGATAGGGCTGATTGGAGGTGCCGTCATTCGGATCGCACCGCGAGTGGAGAGGATTCGATATACGAGTGCGCGCCCGATGCGGCCGTTTCCGTCCGTGTACGGATGGATCGTTTCGAATTGTGCGTGTGCGATCGCTGCTTGGATGATCGGCGAGAGGGTTCGCTCGTTGATGAAGCGGAGAAGGTCGTCCATGAGTTCCGGTATCAGGTCCGGTGGCGGAGGCACGAAGGTCGCCCCGGCCGGTGTGTCGCTGCGACTACCGATCCAGTTCTGCACGGTTCGGTAGGCGCCGATCGTGTGTCGCGACATGGGTTCGGGTTCAATGACCGCCCGGTGCCACTGGTGGAGGTCGTCGTGGGCAAGCGGCTGATCTGTTCGACGAAGGACCTCGGGCATGATGTCCATGTTCCCGACGATCTGGCGAGCCGAACGGTCGTCGGCGTCTTTGGGACGCTCGCTTGCCTCGTAGATACGACGGGTTGACATGACGAGTCCCTCGATGCGCGACGACGCGATGCCCTCCGACCTCATGAGGATGGGCCCAATTCGTGCGAGGTCGGGATCGGCGTTGACGTCGGCGAGGCGCTGCTCGACCTCGACGAGAGCCTCAATGCCCCCAACGTTGAAGGGGCCGCGAAGCGAGGCAGGGATGAACACTCGGATCTCACAGTTGCGGTGCGGATCGAACTGCGAGAACCACGGGCGGGTTTCGTACGTGCCGGTTGGCCGTGTGTCGGTCATGGTTGTATTGACAAACTACCTCATTTAAGTAAGTCAAGCAACTGTTAGTTTCTAAAAGGGTGTCGTAAGGAATAGTTCTGAAGGCTGATGTGGTGTGCGAGTGGCGTTGTATCACAGGGCGTGGCCTGGCTTGAACGCGGATTCGAGCCTGTGCTCCGATCGAGCGAGATGCCATAGGCTTGGGCGTCGATGAACCTTGCGGATGTGCTCAGTGCTCAGGCGATCACCGCTCTGGCCGGACCGCGTGTCTATCCGCGTGGTGTTGGCTATCACACTGATGGGCGCGTCGAACTCAACGTCGCCGGGGATCGGCGAATGAAAGCGACGGTGCGCGGCTCGGTCCCCTATGCCGTCGAACTGTGGATTGAATCCGGCGAACTCGAATGGTCTTGCACCTGTCCGTATGCCGAGGATGGCGCGTTCTGCAAGCACTGCGTGGCTGTCGCGTTACAAGTCGTCGAAGAGCCGGTGTCGATCCTCCCACCTATACCCGGTCCTGTCGACGCGGGTCTCGCGGCAGACGTTTCGGCTCACATCGAAGGGTTGTCGCGCGAACGGCTGATCGAGATCGTGCTCGGGCAATGCGAGAGGGACTGGCGGCTCCGCGAGCGGATGGCCGCCGAGGCGAGGTACGCACGCGGTGAAGGTCCCGACCGGGAATCATGGCGACGTCGCATCGATGCGGCATTCGCTCTCCACGACGATGTCGTCGTCTATCGCGAGGCGGCGGCATGGGCGTCGGAGGTCGACGAGGTGATCGACGCCCTCGAAGACCTCGCACCTGCCGGCCATCAAGATGCGGTGATTGAGTTGGCCGAGCACGCGCATCGCTGCGCCGAAGCCGCCATCGGATACGTCGACGACTCCGATGGTTGGATCAGCAGCATCGAGGAGCGATTGAGCGCCCTGCACCTGAGCGCCTCTGAAGCCGCACGCCCCGATCCGGTGGTGCTTGCGCGGCGCCTCGTCGACCTGGAACTGACCTCCGAGCTGGATGGATTCCATCGCGCTGCCGCCACCTATGCCGGAGTCCTCGGCGAGGCGGGACTCGCTGAGTACCGGCGGATCGTGGAACCCCGGTGGGAGGCGCTCATTGATACAACCGGCCGGCAGTCTGGCGACCGGTTCGCAGTCGAACAAGCGATGATCGGTGTCGCGTTGGGGTCGGGCGACGTCGACGAGCTGATCGAGGTTCGCGGGAGGGATCTGCGGTCGCCCGCCGGCTATCTCGAGATCGCGAGGGCGTTGGCTCGCGCCGGCCGCATCGACGATGCGGTCGAGTGGGCCAAGCGTGGATTGGCTGAGTATCCGGATCGCACCTGGCAACTTCCGGAGCTGCGCGACTTCCTTGCCGGGATGTTCCGATCGCAGGGGAGCGATGCCGAGGCTGTTGAGCTTTACTGGCAGGGATTTGATGCAGCTCCGTCCTTGTCGAGCTACCGGCAGGTCCTGAAAGAAGGCGAATCCGATGGGGCCGCTGCGTGGTCGGAACGCTGTCTCGAGATGCTCAAGACCCGGGTGGCCGAGAAGCGCCCGTGTGACGAAGACAAGCGCTCCCATGTCGTTCCTCGCCCCGCCCAGGCGCTCGTCGACATCCTCATGTACGAAGGCGACGTCGAAGACGCCTGGACCATCGCCACCGAATATGGATGCGACAACGACACGTGGATGACGCTGGCTCGCGCCCGTGAAGCGACCTATCCGCTCGGCTCGATTGCTGTGTACGAACGCGAGGTTCTCGCCTTGATCGACCGGAAGAAGAACCATTTCTACCGGGCCGCCGTGGATCTGCTTGAACGTATTCGCGTACTCGCCGACGTTGCGGGGCAACCCGAACGGTTCACCGTGCTTCTCGAACGGGTCCGCACCGAGCACCGTGCGAAGCGGAATCTCAAGGCCCTTCTCGACAATAAGGGCTGGTGACAGCTCTCAGGATCGGCCTGAGTCCGGTTGGACGAGACCCGGGTTCGTGCGCCGGGAGCCGCAGCGTCGTCTCTCGCGACGGATTGGGACGTGATCTCAGCGGGGCATCCACAAGTGGAGAGGGCTCGAATCCTGCCGCTGAGCCGATCCGGTGGTGTGCGTGGCGTGTACCGGTGTAACTCTGATCTCGTCAGGTGATGCCAAGCCACCGTCGGTACGCATCGATGAGCGATCTCGTAGGACAGCGCGGAACCGATAGATCGAGCAGCGAGGCGCGATGGGTCTTTGCATCGAGCTTGAGGATGGCGACGAGGCCGCGCTGTGTTTGGCCGTCGAACTCGACACCGCACAACTGAACGGCCACGCCGGCCAGGGTCGCGTCCAGGGGGAAGCCGATGTCATCCTCGAAGGCCTGGGCGAACGACCAGTAGCCCTCGTCGCCATATGCGTCGACGGTGACACGCTCGATGATCTGTTCAACGGTCTCGTTGTCAGGTTGCATCGGTGGAATGGTCCTTGTGCGTCGCTTTCGCTGGAGGTCTTCTCTGTTGTCTTCTTCCCTTGGGAATGTCGAAGCCAAGCGAGGCGTAGGTTGGGAGCCGTTTGCGGTGCATTCGGTTCAGGACGGGAATGCCTACATCGACGTAGTCGTGGAGCTCTACGTGATGCTTGCCGGCGTGGGTCCGGAGTAGGCGGCCGACATACTGGACTACTCGCCCCTTGAAGGCGATAGGGAAGGCGAGGAAGAGCGTATCGAGTTCGGGCCAGTCGAAGCCCTCACCGATGTACGAGCCTGTTGCGACCACCACGATGCCTGAGTCCTGCTGACGGGACTCGATGGCGTCGGTCACCGCCGCTCGAGCCTTCTTGCCGAGCCCGCCACGCAGCACCAACGGGCTGTCACCCAATTGGGTAAGGCCGTCGACGATCGCTTCGATGTGAGCGGTACGTTGGGTGAGAACGAGACAAGTCCGGCCTGCTGCCATGGCGTTGTGGATGTCGGCGCAGATCTGCTCGGTCCGTCGCTGCGAGTCGACGATCTCGCTGAACACAGTCTGGATCGAAGTCGCGTCTTCGTCGGCTACATCGCACTCGGTCTCGTGCACAATCAGCTCGCGTCGGACGAGGGAAGTGGCGGTGACGTCCTGTGTCGTGGTCTCGTGGCGAGTCGGGCCGCATTGGAAGGCGATGATGCTTTCGAGGCCGTCGCTGCGGTACGGCGTGGCGGTCAGCCCGAGCCATCGTTTCGATGTGGCGTGGCGGACGCATGTCTCGAATGAGACGGCTGGGAGGTGGTGGCACTCGTCGACGACGACGAGTCCATACCGCTCGAACAGTTCGGCGGGTTCTTCGCGACGAGCAACGCTCTGGATCATCGCAACATCGACGACGCCGGTCGGCTTGTTCTTGCCACCGCCGATCACTCCGATCTGATCTGGATCGAGCTCGAGATGCTCCTGGAGTCGGCTACTCCACTGGTCGAGGAGCGGTTTGCGGTCGACCAGCACGAGGGTGGGGACGTCGTGGTGGGCGATCACGGCGCAAGCCATGACTGTCTTCCCGGTGCCGGGAGGCGCAACGATCACACCCAGGTCGTGTGGTGTTGCGGCATCGACGGCTTCCCTCTGATGAGGTCGCAACTCACCCACGAACTCGAACCCGAT
>JAMBLK010000188.1 GCA_023336855.1 Actinomycetes bacterium | reverse complement strand
TCTTCGTAGCGGGGGCAGGATTTGAACCTGCGACCTTCGGGTTATGAGTTGCTTGCCGGGGTCTCTCACCAGTTTTCATTGTTGCTCAATAGTGCTCGCTACCTGGGGTTTCGCGGAATCGGCGTGATGGCTGATGCCTGTGGATAACCCCTCATATCGCCCCATCCGTTAGAAGATCCGTTAGAAGAATCCGGTGCTCGCCTACTCGATGAGGGCAAGCACATCGGTGATTACGGATTCAGCCGCGGCGTCGATGTCGTAGCCCTCCGGCCAGGCCGTCACCAGCGCACGGATGTCTTCGCGGAACGCCGAACGCGTCAGTTTCTCGCGCAGGTTCAGCTCGGCACGGCGCCTCGTGTACCTGTCGGGGCGGTACGGGGCGAAGGCCTCGACTATCGAGGACGGTGTTACGCCGAGCTGGGTGATGGCCAGCCAAAGATCGAACAGGTCGCGCCCCTTCGATCGCTGGAACAAGGCTCGGATCTTCGTGGCCACTACCTCGTCGAGGGTGAAGGTGAGCACGTCGGCGCTGCCGCTGAACCAGGAGGACTCGACATGGAAAGGGATCCTGATGGGTCGGTTGGCTGGCGAGCGCTCGAACGTGTTGACCTCGATCTTGACGCGCATCTGGCCTCCACCCGTCTCGTAGGAGGAGCGCAGGAACATCTTGGGGTGCTCAGTGATCCTCGTCCGCACCTCCATGCCGAGGCGGTCGCCGATCTGGGTGACCGCCCTGGTGAGGTCGCGGATTCCGCCGCCGGTGCTGCGGACGTAGTCGAGGTCCTCGCTGTAGCGCAGTGGCTCAGGCGCATGGAGCTTGTGCAAACAGGTGCCCCCTCGGAACACCAGCTCATCACCGAGATAGTCGTCGTTGGCGATCTCGACGATGAGCCGGGACAGCAGCAGGTCCTGCTCGATCTGCTCCACCGTCGGCCACGGCACGGTGCGGCCCCATTCGGTGATTGCCGCTTGGGGGATCACGACGACTCCTCATCCGGATACTCGGCGACGATCACGTTCCAGCGCCGATCGAGGTCCCCGGATCGTCCGTGGCCGGGATCTAGCGGAGTGGGCGTGGCCCGTGAGGAGGCAACGGGTACCAGCGGTTCGGTGTCGACTTCCACGTCGACCTGCCCGGCCATGTAATCGAGGAGCCATCCCGTGCGTTGCACGATCGACGCCGGGTAACCGGAGACGACCTCGGCGAGACGCCCAACATCGAGCGCATCCTCAACGAGCATGTCGCCGATGATGGTCGCCACGTTGAACAAGGCCCCACTCGCATTAGGGAAAGAGACGAGATCGAGGACGGTGGCTTCCGGGGTAGAGACACGCATGGTCCCAGTTGGAGTGTTGACGACATCGGTGGGACGATCCGACGTATGCACGGACGTGATGAATTCGATTCGGACCCGCCCGAACGTCCGAGCACGAAGCCTCGCCGGCGTCATCACCTGGAAGACCTGGGGACGCTGATGGGAGAACCCGTGGATCTCGGCCGCCGAGAGGAGGCAGACGTAGTAGTCGTGGCCGAGATGGCGCATCATCGGATCCACGAAATGAGCTGCCGGGACGGCACCCCAGGAGCGGAACTCGGGTGGAATGGCAACGTACAGTCCCGTTGTTGGGCTGAACAGGTATCCGCGCTGTCGCGACTGAGCCAATGACGGTGCCACGTGGTGCTCCGGGATTCCCAGTAGCTCAGCGGCCTCGCTCGTGGTCACCCAGTGGCGACCACGAGCCAGCAACCAGTCGGCCAACTCACGCGGTCCGGGTGGGGATGTCACATCAGTCATGTACCGATACTAACCAGAATCTTTAGATCAGATACATGACCGGCAAGAAATGCAGGGTACGATGAGGAGTGGAGCAGCTAATCCCCGTAGCCACTATTCCAGTTTCCTTTACTTAGTACTTCTCTAAGCTAAGCTTTCCGCGTAACCTTAGTTGAACAGTATTGAGGTCGAAGGATGGCCGAGTACGTACGGAGGCGATGGGAGCCTCGATTTGAAGGCATGACCCGCCGCGACAGGCAAGGTTGCAGCTACGACGTCTACTTGCCCGATCCTCTCGCCGGATGGAATCTCACCCTGCCCGGCGACCTGGCAGCGGACATCGCGGACGCCGAGACCGCGATCCGGGACCTGAACGACGCCGGGACGAGCCATGTCAGCCTCGGGGGTCTCGCACGGTTCCTCCTCCGCGCTGAATCGGTCGCCTCCTCCAAGATCGAGGGACTCGACGCCGGGCCACGACGACTGGTCGAGGCGGAGGCCGCTCTCGCCCAGAGTGGTGAGACGGCCGATCGTGTCGCCGTCGAGGTCCTCGGCAACATCGCGGCCATGGAGTCCGCCATCGAGCTGACGGTCCAGCAAGAGCGGTTCTCGTTGGCCGATCTGCTGGAGATCCACCGAGTGCTGATGGACCGCTCACCGAGACCCGAACTCGGCGGCGTCATTCGTGAACGGCAGAACTGGATAGGGGGCAGTTCTTATGACCCGTGCAGCGCGGTCTTCGTCCCGCCACCACCAGAGCACGTCGATGGCCTTGTCCAAGACCTCCTCGAGTACGTGAACGGCGACGAGCACTCGCCCCTTGTGCAGGCCGCTATCGCCCATGCCCAGTTCGAGACTATCCACCCATTTGCCGACGGGAACGGGCGCACCGGGCGGGCACTAATCCACGTGATCCTCCGACGGCGAGGACTCTCCCCCGGGTTCGTGACGCCCATCAGTCTCGTCCTCGCCACATGGTTCGACGACTACATCTCCGGGCTGACCACCTTCCGGCATACCCATCCCGCAGACAGTCCTGAGCGCTCCCTGGCCGCCCACACGTGGCTGCGGATCTTCGCCGGCACCACCCTCCAAGCATGCAGCGATGCTCAGATCTACGCCACGAGGATCGACGAGCTGGTTCGCCGGTGGCAGTCGAACCTCGGCAGCGTCCGAAAGGGATCGGCTCTCGACCTGCTCCTCGACGTTCTCCCCGGGATCCCCCTCCTCACCGTCGAATCAGCCGCCCGGCTCATCGACCGCTCCGACGTCGCCGCCGGAGCAGCCATCAATCGCCTCGTCGACGCGGAAATCCTGACACAACGGAACGTCGGTAGGCAGCGCTACCGGATCTTCGAAGCACCAGCCGTCCTCGACCTGTTCACATCATTGGAACGCTCTCTTGCCAGCCCAACCGACGCTGCCGCGACAGAACCACCGGTCCGACCGGTACCACAGTCTCCACCCACGCAGTGACAATGATGCCGCTATCACCCATACGCCACATCGATGGACGTGACCGCCGGCAACAGCGTTGTGACGGGACGACTCGGTACCAAAGCTTGGGAAGCATGCGACACCAGCGCCGTCGAAGACGCATTGGAGCCCGGACCGACCACGGTCCGGCCCGACAGATTCCTCGAACCCTTGTTGAGCGTATGGTCGAACGAGGCACAACCCCGGTACTCGTCACGACACCCCAGGGAGGATTCATCGGAGTGCTCGTCAGAAAGAACGCAGAACGACTCCTCACCGGCGAACCCCCGAACAGATCTGGCCCGACTGCGCTGGCTGCCCCGGCCGATGGGCTGTCAAGTCATGGGCGCAAGACATGCGGGAACCCCCTCGGGGTTCCCAGGCGCATCACACACTGCAGGCACGGGGAGGGAGTCGCCGGCATCTGTTGCATCCGTCCAGGCCCTGGCGGTGGGGGTTCGGGTTGACAATTATCGGTCGGTACCGCTTATATCGGCGGTGGTCGATGATTGTGAGGACTGCGATGGCTGGGTCTACGAGATCCGATACGGATGTGGCTGCGAAGTTGTTTCGTGGGTTCGGTGACCGGACCCGTTTGGCGATTCTGGCGGAGCTTGCTGATGGGGAGCGACGGGTAACCGATCTCGTTGAAACGTTGGGTCGTTCGCAATCCACTATCTCGAGCCATGTTGCTTGCCTGCGCGATTGTGGGCTGGTCGAGGCGCGCGTCGAGGGTCGACAGATGTTCTACCGGGTCGCGTTCCCTGAAGTCGTTGCGCTGTTGCGCAGTGCCGAAGAGCTGCTCACCGAGATCGGCCACGAGGTCGAGCTCTGTCCGAACTACACGACGAGCCGTGAACTGTGAGCAGCGGAGAGGCAGCATCCGACGACGACGTGATCGACATGGGTGGGGAGCGGTTCTGGAGAAACCGGGAGGTGCAGTGGTCTGCAGCCTCGGGGATCTTGCTGGTGGTCGGGTTCGTCAGCGGGCTGAGTGGTGCCGGGATTCTGAGCACCTGGGTCTTCGTCGTAGCAACGGTGGTTGGAGCCCGTTTCTTCGCCGCCGAGGCGATCGAGTTGCTGGTCGAGGACCGGGTGGTAGGAATCGAGTTGCTGATGACGGTCGCCGCGTTGACGGCTGGTGTGCTGGGTCTGTGGGGTGAGGCGGCAACCCTGGCGTTCTTGTACTCGATCTCGGAAGCGCTCGAGGAGTTCACCGAGGATCGAACCCGTCATGCGATCCGAGCGTTGATGGATCTGGCTCCGAAGCGGGCGACCCGGCTGATCCCGGGGGGCGGTGAGGAGGTCATCGATGTCGACCAGCTGCGAGTTGATGACAGGTTCCTGGTGCGACCAGGTCAGGCCGTCGCCACCGACGGGACAGTCGAAGATGGCGAGTCTGCGATTGATGAGTCTTCGGTGACCGGTGAGCCGATCCCAGTTGAGAAGGTTCCTGGAGACCAGGTATTCGCGGGCACGCTGAACACGTCGGGCGCCCTGGTGGTGGCGGCTACTGCAACGTCGGCGGACAACACCCTGGCAAGGATCGTCCATTTGGTGACCGAGGCTCAGGAGCAGAAGGGTCACAGCGAACGCAGGATGCGCAAGTTCTCACGCCGCTACTCCCCTGCCGTGCTCGCCGGTGGCGCGTTGGTCGCCCTCGTCGGGGGAATCGTGACCGGTGATTGGTCGACATGGATGCTGCGCGCTGCCACGGTACTCGTAGCAGCTGCGCCGTGTGCTCTGGTGATCTCGATACCTGTCACCTATGTGGCTGCGATGGGCAATGCGGGACGACACGGTGTCCTGATCAAAGGCGGGGTCCATCTCGAGAGTCTGGCTGTCGTGCGCGTTCTGGCCCTCGACAAGACGGGGACGCTAACACGGGGAAAGCCCAAGGTGGTTGAGGTGCTCCCCCTCAACAAGTTCACGGAGGACCGGATCGTCTCCATCGCGGCCGCTGTAGAGAGCCGATCGGAGCATCCGCTGGCTCGCGCTGTATGCGACTACTCACAGGAAGCTGGGGTTGACCCACCGCCTATCACCAAGTTTCGTTCCTTGGTCGGTGCAGGAGCCGAAGCGACCATCGAGGGCATCCGTTACACGGTTGGCTCGCCAAGCCTTGCCGCCAACAACGGTGTGAACCTCGATGCCGCATCGGCAACCATTGCGTCGCTTCAGGACCGGGGCCTCACCGTGATCGTCGTCGCCGACCCCGACCGGGCTCTCGGTCTGCTCGGGATCGCCGACGTCATCCGAGAAAACGCTCGGGACGCCATACAGCAACTCCACTCGCTCGGTATTGAGCAACTAGTGATGTTGACCGGAGACAATCAACGCACTGCCGCTGCCGTCGCGACAGAGGTGGGGGTCGACGCCTATGACGCAGAGCTTCGTCCCGAGGAGAAATCAACCGCCGTGCGAGCGCTCGGAGAGACGCACGGCCACGTCGGCATGGTCGGTGACGGCGTGAATGATGCGCCGGCCTTGGCCGCTGCAGACGTCGGCATTGCAATGGGGGCAGCCGGCAGCGATGTCGCCCTTGAAACGGCAGACGTCGTGCTCATGGCCGACGACCTGACCCGACTTGTCGACGCCGTACGGATCGGTCGCCGTACGCGCCGGGTTGTGCGTCAGAATCTCGCGCTGTCGTTCGTGATTCTGATCGTGTTGATCCCCGGAGCGCTCGTCGGTTGGTTGGCCCTCCCGGCAGCCGTTCTTGCCCATGAGCTCTCAGAGTTCGCGGTGATCGCCAACGGCATGCGGATGGCCCGATGACGCATCCTGGCCTCTTCACCCCGATCGGAACGCCAGCACACTGCTCGGACCCCATCGGCGCCCTGGCAAGATCTCCGAGACCGGAATGGACGATCGGACCAACTGACGGGGCCCCGTCAGGTTCTCGATGACAGCGGCACGCGACATAGGCGGGCCTCCCATCGGAGTGGCCCGCGTGTCCGCGCCGCGAGCGGACGGTTGGTCCATGTGCTCAGCTCGCTTGGTGGATGCGGTCATCATCTGTGTCAACGATTGTAGTTTCATGTCCTCCGCCATCTCGTGATTCAAGGCGAGCGGACCTGAGGCGATCGGACAGCGCATGTCAGCTGACCGTCAAACCAGGCCACGCCCCGCCGTGCGCTCCGCCCCTCTAGCGCGTGCCCGGCGCCGCTCAATGCTGTGGAGGATGCTCCGTTCACGTTTGGCGTAGTCGTCTTCGTCACCGGGGTCGGAGAGTTGCCGGTCGGGAGGAGGATCGAGCTGAGCTCTCCGGGCTACCGCGGGCTGGTCGATCCAGTCGCGGCCGACGGCCTGGGCGAGAACATCGAGAGCGGTCTCGTTGTCTTCGACAGCGACGTAGGCGTGGTTGGCGTCTCGTCCTCGGGTCATGGGGGTGTAGATGCCGCGGCTGTCGGTGGGGGTGTCGACGAGGAGGAGGGCGACATCGACGGTTCTGCCTTGGGTGGCGTGGCTGGTCTGTGCGTAGCGGAGTTCGAGATCCTCGGCGACATACTCTCCCGGCAGCCGGATCGTGCCGGTGCGTCCGTCGAGCGTGACATCACCGTCGGAGTGAATGCCGCTGACGGTCCAGTGGTCGCGGTTCTTGACCATCGACCCGCGGTCGGTGCGGAGGCTTCGGTCGTTGCGGCGGGTGACGACCTCGTCGCCGATCAGCATCGAGTCGTCGCCGACTTGGGCGGAGAGTCCGTCGGGGTCGAGTTCGCCTGTCTCGATGCGGGTGTGTTGGGCGAGCCGGTTGAGGCGGGTGACGGTGTCTGTGCTGTTGGCCATGAGCGCCACCGTCTGGCCGTGCCCTCGGGCTTGCTGCCAGGCGGTGATGACATCTTCATCCATCTGGTTGAGGGTGCCGTCGTGGAGTCTTCCGCGTCGCTCGTATTCGGTGAGCACGGCCGGGTCGCCATTGCGGAGGCGGAGACTGGCATGGCGTTCCCAGTCGTGGTGGAATCGGTGGACCTGATCGAGCTCGACACAGCCGTGGGCATCGATGAGGTGGCCGAACATGCCGCCGCGACCGACGGCGGAGAACTGGCGGGGGTCGCCAACGAGGACGACCCGCCACTCGCGGCGGTCGGCAAGCCGAGCGAGTTCTGCCAGCTTGGGAGTGGGAGCGGTGCCAGCCTCGTCGACGATCACGGTGGCCCCTTCCGGTAGGTCGTAGGCGACGTCGGGTGGCCGGGCCGGATGGCGGTGTTCGGTGAGGAGCTTGTCCATGGTGTCGGCTGCCATGCCGGTTTCGACGGCGAGCACGTCGGCTGCTGCCGCGGTAGGCGCCACTCCGAAGACCGGGCGACCTTGAGCTCGCAGCTCGGCGACGGCCGAGGCCAGCATGGTGGTCTTCCCTGAACCGGCGGGACCGACGACTAGCTCCAGCCCACCGGTACCGGCGACGACCGCTGCCGCCTCCGCCTGTATCCGGGTGAGCCGCTCCCCGTGGCGGATGATCGGAGTTGCCGAGGTGTGGAAATTGCGGCGCCGATTGGCCCACGCGATGAGCCTTTCCTCTTCGTTGAGGATTCCTTCGGTGGTGAGGGCGCGGTCCATGGCGGATTCGCTGATGGGTCTGCCGTCGCGGCGCAACGCCGCACCTGCAGAGATCGGTCGGGATACGTCGATGCAGCGATCGGTAGTGGCGTGGTCAGCCAGCCGCTGAAGGAAGTCGGTCAACTCTGCGGCGTCGGCGGTGATCGTGGTGGGTGTCGCTGCGGCGAGTTCTCGGACCAGCTCAGCGGGTCGCCAGGTCGACTGGCGCTCGGCGAGGGAACCAAGGGCCTGTTCGACCAACTGTGAGGCCGTTGCCACGTCGATCCCCTCAAGGCCAGTCTGGCGGCCAATGACGCTCTCGACGATCCGATCCGGGACCCAGCCCAGTGCCCGTACTCGTTCCTCCCACTCTTGCCGCAGCTCCGCCGCGGAGGTTCCGTGGGGCTTGGAAGGTCGGCTGTCCACGGCCGCCTCCCGTTCCAACCTCCATCGTTCGCTGGGGGTCGGACTCCTGTCCAGGTCGACGCGGAAGCGGGCGAGCTTCTCGTCGAGACGACGCTGCAGGTCAGTCGCACGTTGGGAGAACTCGGCCAACACCTCCGGGTCGATATCGGCGATTTCGGCGATCCCGTGTTCAGGCGACTCCCAGCGGACTCCGAGACGCCGAGTCATCTCGGCACGGAGATTGGCGTGATACAGCGCGGAGAGCGTCCGTTGGTCGACCTTGATGGTACGGGCGTCCAGGGCAAGCCAACGGCCGTCTGGTGCGGCGACCCGGTTGGCGATCACCGCATGGGTATGCAACTGAGGGTCGAGCTTGCGGCTGGTGTGCTGACGAAACACGCCGACCATGATCCCTTCGGTATCGACACATACGATGTGGCCGCGGAGACGCATCCGCGTGTGCGCATGGGTCTCGACCCAGCCGAGTACCGCCTCTACCGCCCGCTCATGCGCCTCAACGACCTGCCGGCGCATCTCCGAATCACCGAGAGCGAACATGACGGATACCGACTTGGGGGCGGAGAAGGTTGCGTCGTACCCACGAACCGACTCCTCACCCATGCGACGGCCGAGATGCCGCTCCGTCGCCGGGTCGTGCCCGGCCATCACGGCCAGGAACGCCTCCGGGTCGATCTCTTTCGAAAGGCCAAGTCGGTCGGCGCCGCGACCCCACCACCGACCCGGAGGTTCGTCGCCGTCGAGGTAGTAGGACGGCAGGTGCTCCGTGTAGTAGCGGCCCGCTCCCACCCCCTTCAGCGTGGTCACCCGGACTGTCACGACACGCCTCCTCGCCCATGACCGCAGGTGTGCACTCGTCTGTCGATCATCGTCCGGAGTTCGGGTTGATTCTTCATGGGGTCTCCGTCCTCAGTTGGACCTTGGCTGCGAGTCGAACAGATCGAGCTGGTTGGCGATTCGCTCTTGGCGTCGTCGGGTTCGCTGCATCGTCAAAGGGGTCCTGGCAGATTCCATGTCGGTGGATTCGGCGATCGGTGACTCTGCTGCTGCTGGCAGTTGACCCTGTTCCTTGGTCTGCTCGAACTGGAAGGGGCTGTCGGCGTCGGTCAGCTCAGCACCGATCAACTCTTCAAGGGCTCGGCGTGGTACCCGAAGCACATGACCCAGATCGACCACCGGAAGACCCGACCGACCATCGGTCTCACGCCACTCTCTCGCCATGGCGTACGCCTTGGTCCGCCCGATCCGCAGCAGTACCCCGGCTTCCTCCACGGTCAGAAGAACCGAAACCACCTTGTCAGACATAAACGACAACCTTTGTTGACACTGCTCTCAAGTAGTATCATATCAGAATGCCAGTGCATTACAACCACAAGCAGCAGTTTGTGTATCCTTCGGTGATGACTAAGAATCCCAATCCGGTCCCGCCCGAGGACATCGATCTCAACCAGGTCGTCGCCTACAACATCCGAGAAGCCCGCCAACTACGCGGATGGACCCAAGAAGAGCTCGCCGACCGGCTCGAGCCCTATCTCGGCCAACGCCTCACCCAAGCCGGCGTCTCTTCCATCGAGCGAGCGTGGGACGGAGAACGGCGGCGAGAGTTCGACGCTCACGAGCTGCTGATCTTCGCCATGACCTTCGACCTGCCAATCCTGTGGTTCCTACTCCCCCCACCTGGTGATTACCGGGTCATGCGATCCACCACCCGCCCCGTCGACGAGCTGTACGCCGTGTTGCTTGGACAACCCCACCAGCTTGAACCGCTCTACGAACGGCTCCGTCAGATCGGCGTCACCGACCCCACCGCAGCCGAAGAAACCGTAGAGAAGATCACTGGCGTCCCTGCCGCTGCAAAGCAATGGAGCTACCAGGAGCGCCGCAAAGAACTGCTTCTCGCGCTCCTCGACGAACACGCCGACTCGCTCGACAGCGCCGTTGAGGAGCTCGGCCGGATGGTCGACCACCTCCGCCAGGTCGGCATCCGGGGGTTCATCGCCGAACACACCCACGACGAAGACTTCACATACCTCGATGGGCACGCCCCGGCAGTTACGCCATCTGTGGACGAGGTGACATCAGACGGAACAAGCCAGCATCGGCCACCAACGGAGGAAAAGAGATGAGAGGCCACATCGCTAAGAAGGGCAACCGCTACTACGCGGTCATCTACGAAGGCATAGACCCGGGGACAGGCAAGGGAAAACACCGCTGGCATGCCGCTGGCTCGACCCGAAAAGAAGCCGAACGCCTCCTTGTTGAGTTGGTCAAGCGACATCACGACGGCGAATACCGGCCACCGGAGAGGATCACCCTCGGCGAATACCTCGAGCGTTGGCTACCGACCCAGAAGCAGCCCCTTGCAGCGTCGACCTTCTCGTCATATCAGCGGAACATCAGACTCCACGTCGTTCCATACATAGGTGCAATCCCGATTCAGCGCCTCACCCCGGAGGATCTCGACAACCTCTACGCCAAGCTCCTCAGCAACGGAAGACGGAACAAAGGCGGTGGTGCCCTCGAACCGAAGACCGTGCGGCTGGTACATGCCGTGATCCACAAGGCGCTCGCCGACGCCCACCGCAAGGGGTCGGTAGCTCGCAACGTCGCCGACCTCGCCGACCCACCAAAGATCTCAACCCACGCCCGCCCGAAGATGAAGGCCTGGAACGCCGACGAACTACGAGGCTTCTTGAAGCTGGTCGAGGACCACGACCTCTACGCTGCGTTCTACGTCAAGGCCAACACCGGGATGCGGCGGGGCGAGCTGCTCGGTCTCACCTGGAGGGTCATCGACTTCGACAACGCCCGACTCTCGGTGGCCCAGACCGTGACGGCGCCCGACTACCAGTTGGTCGTCTCGGACGTCAAGAGCGCCCACAGTCTTCGCACCATAGACCTCGACGAACGCACCGTCGCCGTCTTGCGGTCGTGGCGCAAGCAGCAACTCGAGACCTACATGCAAACCGGCGTCAGGACGGACGACTCGGGATTCGTGTTCGCCCGCTCGGACGGCGATCCCCTCCACCCCGACTACTTCTCCCAGACCTTCGATCGGCTACTCGCCAAGATGGACTTGCCGAGGATCAGGCTCCACGA
>JAMBLK010000187.1 GCA_023336855.1 Actinomycetes bacterium | reverse complement strand
GTCGGACAGGTCGTGGGCCGGGCCGGCGAATTCTCTCGAGTTGAGTTGCGCACCGGACGAATGATCGAAGTCGTCGAAGGCGATCTCGTCGTGGGTGCGTGGGGAAGCAGGCGAGCGACCCTCGAGGCGGTGGGCGACTGGGTGGACATTCGCGAGGACGGCATGTTCAACGCCATGACCGCCGCCGGGCTCTTCGGACGGGTCACGTCTCTTGCACCGCTCATGCCACCGCTCATGAGGCTGCACTATGTCGGACACGTCACGCGCGACAAGACCAAGATGAGGATGAGCGACTTCGTTCCGCCCATCCCCGATGTCGTATACGACGTACCGACCCTTCTGATCATCGGAACGTCGATGTCGGCCGGAAAGACCACAGCGGCGAAACGGATCATCCGACATCTCAAGGGCCTCGGGCTCAACATCGTCGGGACCAAACTCACCGGGGCGGGACGGTATCGGGATGTGCTTTCCATGTGGGACGCCGGTGCCGACGACATCTACGACTTCGTCGATGTCGGCCTTCCGACGACGACAGTCGATCCGGAGGAGTACCGACTGCGGCTCCGACAGCTGCTCTCTCTGGTTGCGGCGCGTTCCCCGGACATCGTCGTAGCTGAGGCTGGAGCGTCTCCCCTCGAGCCGTACAACGGGGAGGTCGTCCTCGAGGAGATCGGCGACTACGTTCGCTGCACCGTTCTCTGCGCTTCCGATCCGTACGCCGTGTCCGGTGTCATTGCGGGTTTCGGATACGAACCGGACGTTGTGGCGGGCATCGCAACGAACACGACGGCGTCGGTGGAGCTGATCCGCCGACTGACGGGCCAGAAGGGCTTCTCGTTCATGATCGCAGAAGAGTCCGACGACGCCTTCGCCGTCATCCGATCCCGCCTCGGCGTCTGATCCGCGTACCCAGGGTACGCGGCGTCCTATTTGGCGCAGCGGGCCCACGGAATGGGGAGTGCCACCCACCACCAACTACGGTTCTCCCATGAGCGACCTATTCCTTGGAGGCCCGATCGACACGGAGACGGGCAACCGCATCGCCGACCGGCGCACGACCTACGACTCCTCCGACCTCACAACCCACGGTGTCATCGTCGGCATGACCGGATCGGGCAAGACGGGTCTCGGCGTCATCTTCCTCGAAGAGACCTTGAGCGCGGGGGTTCCGACGCTGATCCTCGATCCCAAGGGTGACATGACGAACCTCCTCCTCACGTTCCCGGATCTCGCTCCCACCGACTTCGAGCCCTGGATCGATCCCGCATCGGTCGAGGACGACGAAACAGTCGGCGAGGTAGCGGCCGAGACCGCGAACCGATGGGCCGAGGGGCTCGCCGGTTGGGACCTCGATGGAGGCGACATCCGCAATCTTCGGGAACGAGCAGGGTTCACTATCTACACCCCGGGTTCGACGACCGGGACACCTCTCGACATCATCGGCTCCCTCGACGGTCCACCGGGGGCGTTCGACGACAACTCGGAGGCCCTCCGGGACGAGATACTGGGGTTCACGTCCGGCCTCCTCGGGATGGTTGGCATCGATTCGGATCCCATCTCGTCGAGAGAGACGATCTTGATCACCAACCTGATCGAGCATGCGTGGCGGACCAGTCGATCCCTTGACATCGCGTCCCTGCTCGGCTGGATTCAGGATCCACCCATCAGGAAACTCGGAGTCTTCGACGTCGACACGTTCTTCCCTCCGAAGGATCGACTCGGCCTGGCAATGAAGCTCAACGGACTCCTCGCCTCACCTGGTTTCTCCACATGGATGGATGGCCCGCCGCTCGACATCGAGTCCCTGCTCTGGAGTGACGACGGCACGCCGCAGGCCGCCATCATCTACCTCGCCCACCTGTCCGAAGACGAGCGGCAGTTCGTGGTCACCCTCGTGCTGTCGAAACTCATCAGCTGGATGCGGAGCCAACCGGGCAGCGGAGAACTCCGGGCACTCGTCTACATGGATGAGGTCTACGGATTCGCTCCGCCGACCGCACAGCCCCCGTCGAAGAAGCCGATTCTCACACTCCTCAAGCAAGCCAGAGCATTCGGCGTTGGGTTCCTCCTCTCGACGCAGAACCCCGTCGATCTCGACTACAAAGCGATGTCGAATGCGGGCACGTGGTGTATCGGCAGGCTCCAAACGGAGCGCGACAAGATGCGAATCCTCGAGGCGCTGTCTTCGGCGGGAGGAGAGACAAACGTCGACGAACTCGATCGCCGGATATCCGGACTCGACAAACGCGTCTTCCTCCTCCACACCACCCGGGACGAACCGAGACTGTTCACAACTCGCTGGGCAATGTCATATCTCCGTGGTCCCCTGACACCGGCACAGGTCAGCAGTCTGACGCCGCAACGGACGGACCGGTTCTCGACGCGAGCCCCAGTCGTCGATGCCGCCCAGACGGACTCGGAGGTCGGATCAATCATGCCGGCCGTTGCCGACGAGATCCCGGTCCGGTATCTCGATCCGGCCGCGGTCTGGGCTTCCGATGTCGGAGCCGATCCCACAAGCACGGTGTATGAGGCGGCTGCGGCCGTTCGGCTCACAGCTCGATATGACGAGACACGTGCCGGGGTTGACCACACCGTGGAGTGGGAGGCCGTTCTCTTTCCACTCTCCAGTGATGTCGGAGAAGCGATCGAAGTCGACTACGACGAACGGGACTTCCGTTCCGAGGCGGTCGACGGCCTGGCATTCCGTCCTCCATCAGAATCCGTTGGTGCCGCGTCGTTCTGGGCGGCCATCGGCAGAGGACTCAAGGATCGGCTTCATCGCGAAGGCGAGATCACCGTCTACAAGAACGGACCACTGACGCTCTACTCACGCGTCGGCGAGTCAGAGGACGAATTCGCCCGACGGTGCCGTTCAGCAGCGGAGGATGCGGCCGATGCCGCCACAGCGAAACTCCGCGACAAGTACGAGAAACGGCTCAGACGACTTCAGCGCGACATCGACAAGTACTCGGCGCAAGCTGAGAGCGCTGCAGCGGACGCATCTGCCGGGGATTTCGACATGATGGCGGGCGCAGTCTTCGACATTCTTTCCGGACGACGACGCTCGCGGAGCGTCTCTTCAAGTGTGAAGGCTCGACGAACCGCGCAGCGACGGATCGAGACCGCCGAAGGACGCGTCGAAGACAGGCTTTCCAAGTACGAAGCGCTCCAACAGGACTTCGAAGACGAGGTGGGTGACATCGTCGGACTCTGGGATGATCGCTCGAAAGACAGCGAGCCGATCACCATCCGACTCGAGAAGAACGACATCACCGTGTTGGAGACAGCTCTCATCTGGATCCCCCGCCCCTAACGTCGCGTACCCTGGGTACGCGACGTCCTATTTGGCGCTGTCAGCCCGCGGAATGGCCCGAGAGCCCCGCATCACTCGCCGCCAGGAGTCGGCGAACGGTGTCAACAACATCTTCGGGATGACGAGTCACGTCAACCCATGTGAAGCGCACGACCCTCCATCCATGGAGAAGAGCTTGTCTGTCCCGCTCTCGGTCCCGTGAGAAGGCTTCAACCAGTTCGTGCCAGCGGCGGGAGTCCCACTCGATGGCGAGCCGCTCGGAAGGGAATGCCACGTCGAAGCGACGCTCGCTATTCCACGGGATCGGGAATTCGAATCTCGGCTCAGAGATGCCGCCCTCACGCAGCACCGTTGCTCCAACCCGTTCGAGTGGAGTCCCGTTCCGGGGACCAGCATCACGCTCGTCGAGTATCCAACGGATCTTTCGGATACCCGGTTTGCCTCGTCGGGCAATCTGATCTACCACGATCCGCACGTCATCGACACGCACACGCTGATCGGCGATGGTGGATTCCACCACGGCCCTGAGGTGTCGGGGCGTAAGGAACGGGGACAGATCGACGATCGTTCGGGGAATCGAAGTGATCGGGAGTTCGTCGACTTCCACCACGTGATTTGGCGCGAGGTCATGGCATCGGCGGACAACGACGTCCGGGAAGACGTGGGTCGTCCTGGAGTGGACGAGCACGGAAGCCACCCCGCGGCGCAACTTCGGGAGGTCGTGGATCTCAGCGGCCGCATCGTGAGACACCACAGCATTGGGTAGCGCCGCCACTGCGGCCCTGACCAGATTCATCGCTCCCGGCATCTCCAAAAGGCGGTAGGCGGATCGGCCGAGGGATCTCCATCGACCATCTCTGATACGTTGGTCGATCTGTCCCCGGGTGAAGCCGCAAGCGATCGCCTGATCCTTCCGGATCGCACCACCCTGTCGGGCGGCAAGCGTGTTGGCAGCGCGGTCGATACTCATCTCCACAACGTGCCACAACTGCGATACAGAATCTAGGGTTCTGATTGCCCCTCATTCCGCGGGCTCGCTGCGCCAAATAGGACGTCGCGTACCCTGGGTACGCGTACTCAGCCTTTGCGAAGAGTCCAGAGGACGTCGCGGATGTCGACGATTCCCAGGAGTTCGTCGCCAAGAGCCACCGGGAGGTGGCGGTAGCCGGTCTCAAGAAGCCAGTCAGCGGCTTCAGATACGCTCACGTCCGGGGACACCGTGTCGGGGCCGTCCGTCATCCACTCCGAGACGGGCTCTTCGATATCCGCACCCTCCGCGAGCGCCCGTACGAGGTCGCGGTCCGTGACGATTCCGACCAGTCGACGACCGTCGACGACGGCGAGTGCACCGACCGACCGTGAGATCAAGACTTCGGCGGCGTCGCCAAGCGTGGTCTCGGGACCGACCACATCGGACTCACCACTGACGAGTGCTTCGACACGCATGGGCAATCCCTTCGACGACTCCACTCCAGAGGCTAGCCACCGCGACGGGGTCGATGTCGAATGGATCCGGCGTCGACGACCTAGACGAGATCCTGTTCGCGGATTCCAAAGCTCGGGTGGCGCAACCGGCAGAGGGCGAGCTTCTCGAGCTGGCGGATCCGTTCGCGAGTCAGATTGAACTCGTCACCGATCTCCTCGAGCGTGCGAGGCACGCCGTCGTAGAAGCCGTACCGGAGTGCCAGGATGCGACCCTCGCGCATCGGAAGGCGCTCGATCGACTTCCGGAGACTGTTCGCGATGTCCAGTTCCTCGGTCACACGGACCGGATCGACTGCCTCTTCGTCCTCGATGAAGTCACCGAGCTGGGCGCCGTCCTCACCGATCGGCTGCTCGAGCGAGACCGTGTCCGCAACGCTGAGGGCCAACTCGACCTTGGTGACGTCGACACCAGCCTCTTCGGCGATCTCTTCGGGCTTCGGATCGCGTCCAAGCTCCGCCTTCAGACTCGCCTGTGCGGCACGAACCGCTGCGAGCGTGTCGTGAAGATGGACCGGGATCCGGACCGTTCTGGACTTGTCGGCGATGGCCCGGGTAATGGCCTGACGAATCCACCACGTTGCATACGTCGAGAACTTGAATCCCTTGCGCCAGTCGAACTTCTCGACGGCACGGATCAATCCGAGGTTGCCTTCCTGGATGAGGTCGAGGAAGTCGATGCCTGAAGTGTTGGCGTAACGACGAGCGTTGGCGACAACGAGTCGGAGGTTGGCCGTGAGGAACGCATCCTTGGCCTCCTGTCCCCGACGGGCCTGGCGCCGAAGAGTGATCTGCTCGGCTCTGCCCTTGAAATTGCCCCCGTCAAGCCTGTCCCGCGCCATCTGGCCGGCCTCGATCTTTTGTGCGAAGTCGACTTCGGTCTCGGCAGTGAGCAACTCGTACTCACCGATTGCCGTCAGGTACTGACTGACCAGGTCTGTCGTGAGTCGCCCTCGCTCATCGGTGAGCTTGGAACGATCGCGGTCGCGACGAGTCCGTGTGAGCGTGTCGCGGTCAACGCGCTCCTTCGCTTCCTCGCGCTCTCGCGCTGCTCGATTCAGGACGGCTTTGCTCGTGTTCGAGCCATTTGTCATCGCGTGATCCTCCACCAACGTCATCCGGTACACCCACCCCGATCTCGTGAAGCGCTCCACGGATTCGGGAACAGTTCAATATCACACATCTGGGCCGATTTGTGAACCCCGAATCTTTCGAGATTCAGCCGTCGCCTCCGCCAGCCAAGGGTACGGAGCGGCAACGGATAGCGCGACGCCGATGATCGAGGATGACGATCTGGTCTCCAGAGGGCTCAGATGTCGTACGGGATTCCCCCAGGAAAACCATCCATCAACCCGCCGAAGAGACCACCGGAGAGGCCTCCGAGAAGCCCGCCGAAGAGGTCTGGAGCCACGTCGCTGCATAGATCATGCGCCTCACGCCACGCGTTCGTGTCGACTTCGCCATCGACGAGAGACCCCGGAACGGCGACAGAGAATCCGCCGTCACTTCGGGCCTCGACGACCGGAACGTTGGCACCGTGATCGGACAGACAGGTCGTGTACACCTCGAGTTCGTAGACCAACCCGGAAGCCTCGACCCGATCGTCCGCAGTGAGGGCGAAGACGAGGCCTATCACGAACAGCACGCCGACACCGACGCCCACGATGATCGCAGGGACGACCCAATCCGCCGGGGGTGTTCGACGGTCGCTCATGTCGGCTCCTTCCGATAAGGCCGATACGGTCTCTCGAGTCTGCCGGTGCGGCATCACACACCCCGGCAGCGTTCTGGCGGTCAGGATCCCCGTCTCCGGCGACGGCACAACGAACGTTACCCGACACAGAGCGATGCGACCGCAGCACGGGGGATTGGCGACACATCGGAAGTGATCGGAGTTGGCTGGAACCGGGGAGACAGAAGGCAGTCGTACGTTCTAATTGTGACGTAGTACGTTGCGACGCTTCGCCCGACTCACTACCGGCCTCTCCGCCACACCTCGCCCAAAGCTGAAGAGCCGGGAAGGCGCAACGGTCCGAAATCCCTGGATTCTCCGACTCTGTTCGTATCCTCAGACCGGATGTCTACGTCGACCCACCTGCCACTGTGCGTCTATTGCGGAACCGCCCGACCGGCGGACCAGACAAGGTGCCCGCAATGCGGTCGCCCATGGATCGATGTCCGTGTGGGGGCTCAGACCGAGGATCGCGTCCCCGTCATGGCGGGTGCTGCAGTAGTCGCCGCCGTCGGTGCGGAAGCGACCGTCGAAACACCGGCGGTATCGCCCCCGCCTCCGCCCCCGCCGATGCCGGCATCCGAAAACTCAGACGTTCCTCCAACCAACGAGGAGCGTCATGGCGACCCCGGAGGGCGATTCAAGTGGCTCATCCCCGCCATCATCGCTGGAATCGCGGTCGTCGTGATCGCACTGTTCGCATTCGGCGCCCTTGACGGAACGGATGACACGACCGCTGTTCCGGCGACAACGCTCCCGCCGGTTCCCACCACGGCCGTCCCGACGACCGTACCTCCCGCACCCGTCACAACG
Organism: Actinomycetes bacterium; assembly: GCA_023336855.1. Classification (GTDB taxonomy): domain Bacteria; phylum Actinomycetota; class Acidimicrobiia; order Spongiisociales; family UBA5794; genus JAHEEL01. The sequence continues at coordinate 2,373 of JAMBLK010000187.1, read as the reverse complement.
GTCGCTCCCACGACGACCAGCACTACAACCACGACGATCCCCGAATCGTCATCCTTCGAGCCCGCGGGAGCGGCCATATCCGCCTCCTCACTGACCCTCACCGCGAACGGTATCGGTCCAATCGCTTTCGACGATGCCGCTTCTGACGCTATCGGTCGACTCGTTGCCAGTCTCGGGAAGCCCGAGGAGATCGGTGTTGCCGGCGAGGAGATGGGTCTGTGCGCCGGCGACGACGGGCGCTTCGTTCGCTGGGCCGGCCTGACCGTCGTTGTCGCGGGTACGTTTGCCGATGGAACCTTCACGGGCTATCGCTACGGCACCGAGGCTGTGCCGACGATGCACCTCGATCTTGCCACGCCGTCAGGGCTTCGCATCGGCGATCCGGTCTCGACGCTCAACCAGATCTACTCCTCGTATCAGATCGACTACGTGTCGTCGGATGGCACCAATCTCTTCCGTCTTTCGGATGCTGATGGCCTCTTGCTCTGGGGACCGGTCTCGTCGATTGAGGACTCGGGCAGGGTAGATGGCATCTATGCCCCGGACACCTGCTCCTCGTAAGACGGATACCTGTCTCACGAAGTAGCATTCACATGGACCGCAAACGATCGTGGGGGGACCTTTGAGTTCCGCAGACACATCCTGGTGGCGCCGCCTCCTCGCTCCGGCAAATGTTCTATCCGTCGTAGCGGGTGTTGTCGTGTTCATACTCGGGCTCGTCGCATGGGATACCAACCGGGGGGTTCTGGTATCTGCGATCGTTGCTGCTTTCGTCACCGGGATCGTGTGGCTGATCTGGTGGTCGGTCTCCGGACCCCCGGACTTCGCTCGAATTCTCGGGGTACCCCACCTCGGTTCGATCCCCAACGATGACTCGGGCCCGGCACCGGCACTCGCCGATGCCTCGTCGGGGACATCCGATGCCTACCGAGACCTCCTTACCGAGATCGAGGGACACACCAACGGACAGGTTCTTCTCATCTCCTCCCCCGGCCCGGGACAGGGGGCATCGACGGTGGCACTCAATCTCGCCATTTCGGCGACACAGCGTGGACGCCGGGTGGCCCTCATCGACGGCGACGTCGCCGGACACGGAGTCTCTCGCTTCTTGTCTACGGGATCCGAACCAGGGTTGACCGACCTCGCCGATGGCTCGTCGACCCTCGCCGAATCGGCCCGGATGTGGGAGATCGACCCGGACTCCGTGTTGCCGATCTTGCCATCGGGAACGCCGGACGGCGCGTCCGAAGATGCTCTCGCAGGGACCGGCCTTGCGGCATCGATCGATCGGATCGCCGAGCGCGCCGATGCTGTGCTCATCGACGCACCTCCCATCGCCTGGGACGGAGCGACCGCACCACTTGCTGCGCACGCCGACGGAACGATCCTCGTGGTCACAGATGCCGCCACCGACGCGACCGTCGTCGACACCCGGGACCGTCTCAGTTCGGCCGGTGCACCGGTGATCGGGTATGTTGAGAACCGGACGAAACCCCCGTCGTTCTGGCGGCTACCCATCGTCCGCATGCTCAAGCGAACCGCCGGTGCCTTCGTCGTGATCGCCCTCGTCTACACCGGCTTCACCGGGTACCAGATCTACGATTCATGGTCCGGCGTGCAACGGCAAGCGATGGACACCTCCGGGGCTGAGATTCTGCTCCCGCCCACGACCGCTCCACCGCCGGCCGACATCGTCGAAGACGACCCCGACATTCCGCCTCTCGAAGAGGTCGTTGTCGCCGCACCGACGATCGAAGGCGCCTATCGATCGCTCCTCTTGATCGGCAGTGATGAGGCCGCCGACCTCGCAGACGTCGTCCTCCTCACCGTTCTCCCGGCCGACAGTGATCTCGATCCATTCATGGTGTCGCTTCCCCGCGACCTCTACGTGCCGAACCGATGCACGAGCAGTTACAGCCGCATCAATGCGACGCTCCGTGAGTGCGGCGAGGTCAACGCACCCACCATGCTCTCGCTGACGGTCGAAGACTTCACCGGGATCAAGGTCAACAACTTCGCGGTCTTCGACTTCGAAGGATTCGCCGACGTCATCGACGGTATCGGTGGCATCGAGATCTGCGCCGACTACCCGATGCGAGATTGGCGGGCTGAACTCGATTTCCCCGGAGGATGCGTCAACGCCGATGGCGCCATGGCGCTCGCCTGGGTCCGCTCCCGGCATACGGAACAGTTCGTTGACGGGCAGTGGCGCTCTGTGCCGGGTGCCGGCGATCTCATGCGGAATCAACACCAACAGGACGTGATCGTCAAGCTTGCGAGCAAGCTCAGCACCTTCGAGTCTCCGTCCGATCTCTCCGCCAAGATCGACGAGCTTTCGAACGCCTTCATCGTGGATGACGGTTTGGGAATCTC
>JAMBLK010000186.1 GCA_023336855.1 Actinomycetes bacterium | reverse complement strand
GAGGAGTCTGCTGCCGCCGCCCGACAGGGTGCCGAGCAGGTAGCCGAGTCGATTCAGGCTGATGCCCAACTGGCACTCCAGGCCGCCGACGAACACTCCCTCCGTCTGCGGTCAGAGGCGGAAGTGCTCCTCGGCGAGGCCAGGATCTCGGTCGAGGAGATGAGCGCTGCTGCCCGGGAAGATGTTGCCAGGATGCGGGAGAAAGCGGCGTCGGTTCGCCAGGAGTACGAGGAGCAACTCGGGATCCTGCAATCCGCCGAAGAGCGGGCTGCCGAAGTCGTCTCGGGAGCCGAGGCAATTGCAGCCGAGAAGATCGCAGAAGCAGAAGCTGGGGTCGAGGGACTCGTCGCCGACGCCAAGACCCGCAACGAACTGGTCGATGAAAGAGAGACCGAAGTAGCTGAGATTCTCGAAGAGGCCGAGACGGAGGCACGGAGTGCCGCTGAGATGGTCGAGGCAGCGAAGGAAGAGTCCGAGGCTATTCGCACCGAAGCCATCGGGCTGAGAGATGAGGCAGATCGAGTGCTGTCGGCTGCTCGCGAGCAAGCCGCAGGTCTGTCCGATGCCGAACGCCAAGCGTTCGAGATCGTTGAGCAGGCCCAGCGCGAGGCTGTAGGAATCCGGGCCGGCGCCGAGGGTGAAGCAACAGCGGCCCGATCCGAGATCGAACTCCTCCAGGCTCAGGCAACGGAACTGGAACAGGGGCGGACAGCTCAGGAGTCAGAACTCCAAGGGATCGAACATGCCCAGGCCGAACTCGCCGGACGCAGGGACGAACTGAACCGACGCTCAGTTGATCACGACGCGGCTGAAGACGATCTCCGCCTGCGCATCTCCGAAATCGAACGCCGGGAGGCCGAACTAGCCGAAAGAACTTCCGATGCCGACACGGCTGACGAGGTCGTCGCTCAAGCCACAGACGCACATGAAGCAGCCGAAGAAGCGCTGCGCGTGGCACGCGAGCGTGCAGAACAGATCACAGCAGAAGCATCGGCAGAGGCCGAACAGGTCACGCGGCAGGCTGAGGAGTCTGCTGAGAGCCTGAGAGCCCATGTCGAGCGTCGTCGTGCTGAGGTTGAAGAGGAGGCCAGTCGTCTCGAGGCCGAACGGAACAGATTGTTCGAGGAACAGGCCGCCGCCGCCCACGTCGCAGCCGTACCTGATGACGCTCCGATCGATTCCTCATCCGCTGACTTGTCCGATGATCGGGCCACGGACATCACCGAAGATCCCTTCAACAGTGGTCATGATGACGTCGACGAACCGGCTATGCCTGAGAGACACGAGCAGAGTCGCTACGAGCGCCACTCGGCGAAGCTGCCGCGCATCGGTGACGATGCTGCGAATGTCGTGCGATCTCTCGAGTCGTTCAGGAAGACCCTTCGCGGCTCGTAGGCCCTTCGGTCTACGAATCCACACCCGCATCGGACATCACGGGCACCGTCGGTATCTCGCTCCAGAGAGTCTCGATCTCGTCGGGGTCCACGGGGACGCCGCGTGTCAAGTTCTCGCACCCAGATGACGTGACCAGGAGATCGTCCTCGATCCGGATACCGATCCCCAGGAATTGTTCGGGGACCCCGTGTGTGACGGTGTCTGCTTCGCTGCGTCGCTCGTCGAGGATGCGCTTCGCCTCGGAAGCACCCTTGAGGTAGGCAAGATCCCTCTCTGCGTCCGCATCGAACGGCGCTTTCGAGAGTTCGAGAGTCGTCTTGTCCCGGGCGACATAGATGCCGGGTTCCACCGTGAACGCCATCCCCGGCTGCAGTGGCCGGCCAACGCCGTCGATCCGGTATGCCCCCGCATCGTGGACATCCATGCCGAGCCAGTGTCCCGTTCCGTGGAAGTAGAACTCGCGGTACCAGCCGTAGGCGATGGCGTCCTCAACGGGGCCGGGCAGGAGGTCGAGAGCGATCATGCCTTCGGTGAGCGTACGCACAGCGATCTCGTGCATATCAGTGAACGGAAGGCCCGGCTCGCAGGCCTCGATGACTGCTTCCTGGGCTGCAAGGACGACGTCGTACACCGCTCGCTGGGCATCGCTGAATCGACCGTTGACCGGGAACGTGCGAGTGATGTCCGATGACAGGTAGCCGACCTCGGCTGCAGCGTCGATGAGAAGAAGGTCACCGTCCTCTAGAGGTTGGTCGTTCTCGACGTAGTGCAGGATGCACGCATTGTCGCCTGAGGCGACGATGGACGGGTATCCCTCGCGGGTCGCCCCGGATGCGCGAAAGACGTACTCCATCGCGGACTGCACGTCGTGCTCTGACCGTCCAGGAGCGGCGAACCGCATTGCCTCGCAGTGGCCGTCCGCCGAGATACGGCAAGCCTCGCGAAGAGCATCGATCTCTTCGGATGACTTGATGAGCCTCAGCTCATGAAGAACTGTCGCCGGATCGATGATCGATGATGGAACTGTGACGCCGGCCCTGAGCTTCATGCCTCTTGCCTGGCGCAGAGCCCCGAGCACGCGCGAGTCGACGGAGGAACCGGTGGCGTACCAGAGAGCGTCGCGGTCGCGGAACCGGTCGCGGAGGACCTTCTCAAGATCGGCGATAGGGAACGCCTCGTCGGCTCCGAAGCGATCCGTGGCACCTTCGACGCCGGCACGCTTCCCGTTCCACGCCTCCATCTCGGGGTCACGAGGACGGACGAAGAGCACATACGGTTGATCGTGTGTCGGATCGAACAACGCCACTGCGTCCGGTTCTTCAAACCCGGTCAAGAAGAAGAAGTCCGATGACTGACGGAACACGTGGTCGACGTCGTCGTTCCTGATGGTTTCGACGGCAGAGGGAACGATCGCGAGGCCGCTCCCGATTGTGTCCATGAACTGGGTGCGGCGTTGTGTGAATCGAGCCATGTTGCAGAGTTTCGGGCCTGGACGGTGCGAACGCAAGTCGCCAACACAGTGCCGCTGACCGGGACGCCTAGAGTGAGAGTGCCGGGTTCGAACGCCGGTCGCAGAGCGCCCGGCGTTGATTCTGAGAAGTGACGAGAACAACTGGAGGGATCGATGAAACGACCACGACGGATGTTCGGGCTGCTGGCACTGCTGATAGTGCTGGCGATGATCGCGGCGGCTTGCAGCGACTCGAGCGACGACACGACGACAACGACAGGTGGAGACGAGACGGCCACGACGTCAGGTGGGGAAGAGACCACCACGACGGCGGCCATGTCGGGCGAAGGGTTCACCTTCGGGATGATCCTCGTCGGACCCGAGAACGATCACGGCTGGTCCCAGGCCCACTTTGAGGCAGGAAAGTACATCGAGGAGCTGACGGGGGCGACGATGATCTCGCTCGATACCGTCAATCCCGCCGACCGTCCAGAGACGTCTGTCGAACAGGTCGTCGATGACATGATCGAGCAGGGCGCCTCGTTGATCTTCGCAACATCCGACGACATGAAGGACGGAATCGAGGCAGCGGCGGCTGCACACCCAGACGTTCCAATGATCTGGTCATCGGGTGACAGCGCGTGGGCCGAGGGAGATGGCTATCGACCGGACCTGCCCAACCTCGGCAACATCATGGGCAAGATGATCTATGGCAAGATGTTTGCTGGGTGCGCTGCTGCGTTGACCTCCGAGACGGGCAAGATCGCCTACCTCGGTCCGCTCATCAACGACGAGACACTGCGGCTTGTGAACTCGGTCTACCTGGGCGCACGGTACTGCTGGGAGGGAGCCGGCAACGATCCGGCCGAACTTGGCTTGGAAGTGAACTGGATCGGCTTCTGGTTCAACATCCCCGGTGTGACGCTCGACCCGACTGAGGTCACAAACGCGTTCTACGACGGCGGCGCAGACGTTGTCATCTCAGGTATCGACACCACCGAAGCACTCGTTGTCGCTGGGCAGCGTGCTGCTGCGGGCGAGGATGTATGGGCCATTCCCTTCGACTTCGTGGGTGGTTGCTCCGAAGCACCGGAGGTCTGCCTGGGAGTTCCCTACTTCAACTGGGGTCCTTCGTACCTGGGGGTGGTTGAGTCGATCCTCGCAGGCGACTACACAACCGAGTTCCAATGGCTCGGCCCAGACTGGAGTGACATCAACAACCCGGACACGAGCATGATCGGGTGGGTCGCAGGCGATGCCCTGACGGATGACGCTTCCGCCACGGTGGATACCTTGATCACCGGTCTCGGTGACGGGTCGATCAATCTGTTCGTCGGACCGCTCACCTTCCAAGACGGCACGCCGTACCTGGCAGATGGCGAAGTAGCGACTGACGCTCAGATCTGGTACACGAAACAGCTCCTTGAAGGTGTGGAGGGTGCAAGCTCCGCTGGGTAACGGACGATTGTGAACGGTGGGGGAGACCGAGACGGTCTCCCCCACCGTCGCGCAATGGGGCCGGTCGCGGCGAGTAGCCTGCACCGTCATGGGATTGGCGACACACGATATTCGCAAGCACTTCGGCACTATTCGTGCGAATGATGGGATCTCGTTCACGATTGAATCTGGATCGCTCCACGGAATTCTCGGAGAGAATGGCGCCGGCAAATCCACGTTGATGAAGATCCTCTCCGGCTTCTACGAGGCCGACTCCGGTGAGGTAGATCTCGACGGCGAGACCCTCGATCTCCGGTCCCCTGCAGACGCTATCAAGGTCGGCATCGGGATGCTTCACCAGGATCCGCTGGTGTTTCTCCCGTTCACGGTCCTAGACAACTTCGTCCTCGGAAGCCCCGGGCCACAGAGACTCGATCGATCGGACGCGAGGGCGGAACTCGAGCGCGTGAGCGGCGAACTTGGTTTCCGATTCGATTCGGAGCGCCTCGCTCGCGATCTCACAGTTGGCGAACGTCAACAGCTCGAGATCACGCGTCTCATGTGGCTTGGCGCCAAAGTGTTGATCTTCGACGAGCCGACGACCGGGATCTCTGCGACGCAGCGTGACCAGCTGTTCTTGACGCTCCGCAGCCTCGCAGAGAATGGATTGATCGTGCTGTTCGTGTCTCACAAACTTGAGGAGGTCGAGGAGCTGTGTGATTCGGTCACGGTGATCCGACAGGGGAAGGTCGTCTTCGAGGCGGCAATGCCGATCACATCCGAAGTGCTTGTGGAGAAGATGTTCGGGAAGGTGTTCGTCGAGGAGGATCGAGATCCAGCTCCATTCGGGGCTCCCGTGCTCGAACTGTCCCGAGTCACCATCGAGGAGGGCACAACACATATCGAGGATTTGAGCCTCAGTTGCGCTGCAGGTGAGGTCGTCGGTCTTGCCGGTCTTGAGGGGAGCGGTCAACGAACGTTGCTGCGCGCATGCGCAGGGCTGTTGGCCCCAAGCTCCGGACTCTTGTCGGTCGACGGGAACAACCTCAACAAAGCGTCGTATCGCGATCATCTTGCTGCCGGCGTTCACTATCTCCCGGCGGGACGTCTCGAGGAGGGACTCGTTGAAGGTATCTCGATCGCAGAGCACCTTGTGCTCACCTCAGAAGACACGGGTTTCTTCATCAATTGGGATGCTGCCGACGAGGCTGCCCGACAGGAGATTGACGACTACTCGATAAAGGGGCGTCCGTCATCCCCTGCCGAGGCCCTCTCTGGCGGCAACCAACAGAGGCTCCTTCTTGCGATGATCCCCGACGAAGTGCGGCTCCTTCTCCTCGAGCATCCTACGAGAGGCCTCGACGTCGGTTCGGCGGCCTACGTATGGCAGCGTCTCCTTGAGCGTCGTAGCGACGGCACCTCGATCGTGTTCTCTTCCGCCGATCTCGACGAGTTGCTCCGGTACAGCGATCGCATCGTCGTGTTCTTCGCCGGGGACGTGTTCGCCATGCGAAACGTCGGCGAAACGGACGGCGAGGAATTGGGTCACCTCATCGGTGGGAAGGTACGAGGGTGAAGGCCGTGAGGGTTGCCGCCCCCACGCTTGTTGCTCTCTCGGTGGCACTCGCTTTTGGTGTCGTTCTGCTGATCCTGGCCGGAGCGCCACCTTTCGAGGCGCTGTGGTTGCTCGTTCTGGGTTCCTTCGGATCTGCCTCGAAGATGGCTGCGACGTTGCTCGCATGGTCACCGCTGCTCCTCGCCTCCGCCGGACTCGTCATCACGTTTTCCGCCGGCCTGTGGAACATCGGCGTTGAGGGACAGATCGTCGTTGGAGCGATCGTGGCCACATGGGTTGCCCGATCACTTCCCGGACCGGTGTGGGTCATCCTCCCTGCGACGATCATCGCAGGAGCGATCGGTGGCCTCATCTGGGCCCTCCTCGCGGGTGTGCTCAAGACATACGGCGGGGTACATGAGATCTTCGGCGGACTCGGTCTTGACTTCGTTGCCGCAGGCCTAGTTGTCTATCTAGTGCTGGGGCCCTGGCAGCGAACCGGCCAAGCATCGACGAGCGGCACCAACATCTTCCGTGAGGAGGCCTGGATGCCGGAGTTCGAGACCTTCGGCACGGCTTGGCCGGTGATTCCGGTCGCGCTCGGTCTTGTGAGCGTCTTCGCAGTGTGGCTGCTTCTGCGTGGAACACGATTTGGCTTGCGTCTCAAAGCGGTCGGACGCAATCCGCAGAGCTCGTTCCTTCTCGGCATCCCCACGAACAGATACATGCTCGGTGCGTTCGCGATCGGCGGTGCACTCGCCGGCATCGCCGGAACCGTGCAAGTAACGGCATTCCATCACAAGCTCGTCCCGGCGATCTCAGGCGGGTACGGCTTCCTCGGCATTCTCGTCGTTCTGCTCGCCGGATTCAGCGCGGTCTGGATCGCTCCGATTGCCCTGTTCTTCGTCGCGATCTCGGTCGGGAGCACGCAACTCGATCTGCGCCTGGGCCTGGACTCGGCCTTTGGCGGTGTCTTCCAGGGGATCATCGTCCTCTTCGTCATGATCGGCGGCGCCTGGTCTGCCAGCCGCGGCTCCTTCTCACAAGCTGTGCGAGAGGAGCCCTGACTGTGGAAGCCACGCTCAACTCGATCATCGCTGCAGCGGCTCCACTCGTCATCGCCACGATGGGGGAGACGATCACAGAGAAGTCGGGCGTCGTCAATCTCTCTCTCGAGGGGAGCTTGCGGCTCTCCGCTATGACCGGCTTCGTCGTGGCATTCTGGGTGGGCCACGCACTCGTTGGATTTGGGGCCGCGGCCATCGTCGGAGCCGCGATCGCGGCCATCATCGCGTCCACCAGCATCCGCCTGAAACTGAACCAGATCGCCGTGGGATTCGTTCTTACCCTGCTGGCGGCCGACCTCGCCTCATTCCTCGGAGACTCCTTCGTCGGCGAACGAGGGCCTCGAGTTCCTGCGCTTCCAATCCCCATTCTCTCCGACATCCCGTTCGTTGGGAAGGTGTTCTTCGACCACGACCTCGTGGTGTATGGCAGCTTTCTGGCGATAGGTGTCACGTGGTTTGTGTTCTATCGCACCCGCGCCGGCCTGAATCTCCAGGGCGTAGGCGAGCGTCCGGAAGGAGCGTTCGCCAGAGGTGTCAAGGTCAACACGCTTCGATTCTGGTACACGGTGCTCGGCGGGGCGATGGTCGGAATCGCTGGCGCCGCTTACTCGCTCGACGTGAAACTCGGATGGCGCGAGACGTTGACGCTCAACCTTGGATGGATCGCCCTGGCGATCGTGATCTTCGGCGGTTGGCACCCGCTCCGAGTGGCTTTCGGCGCCTACTTGTTCGGAGCCCTCCAGGTACTTGCCTTCCAACTGCAGGACGTGTTCCCCGGTCTCGCTCAGGTTCTTCCCATTGCACCGTTCCCGCTCATGATCATTGCCCTCGTCTTCGTTTACTCCAGTGGGTTCCGAAGGATCGGCGACCACTTTCCGCGTTTGCGCAACCTCCTCGGCAGCGAGGCCCCTGCTGCGATGGGGACCGTCTTCGAACGCGAGTAGATGTCATCCATGGGTGCTTGTCGCCGCTCGACGTTGATCCGTTCTCCGGGGCAGGTACTCAGGCGGAGTAGTCCTCGACCATGGCGAGATACTCTCCCTTGTCTTCCTCCGAGGTCCAGCTTGCGAGGAACGAGTTCCTCGCAAGCTGCGTGATCTGCTCCCTTGTGAAGTTGCCGTCCTCGGCCAACTCGACCAGATTCTCGTTCAGATACGCCTGCATGTAGGCCGGATCGTCGGAATTGATCAGCACCCGCATGCCCTTGTCGAGCATGCTCGCGATCTCGTCAACAGTGAGGCTTCCGGTGACATATCGATTGGAGACGGGGCAGACCGTCAGGGCAAGGTCACGCCGTTTGATCTCAGCAATGAGCGCCTCGTCCTCGAGCGAGTTGATTCCATGGTCGATCCGCTCCACCCCGATTTCGTTGATCGCATCCCAGATGTGCCCGACGGAGTTCTCCTGGTTGACATCGCAGTGCATGGTGAGGTGGTACCCCTCCTCGCGGGCCCGAGCAAAGACATCCTTGAATTTCATGGGAGGATTGCCTCGCTCGTCTGAGTCGAGACCGACACCGATGATCCAATTCCTAAACGGAAGCGATGCCTCGAGAGTCTCCATCGCCGATTCGGCCGACATATCTCTCAAAAAGCACATGATCAGATTCGTCTTGATACCGAGCTCGGCTTCAGCGTCGACCTGGGCGCGATGAATTCCGGTCACGACGGCTTCGAACGGCACGCCGCGCGACGTATGGGCTTGCGGGTCGAAGAAGGGTTCGGCATACACGATATTTTGGGAGTGGGCCTTCCTGAAGTACGCCATCGCAAGGTCGTAGAAGTCCTGCTCCTCGATGAGGACGCTCATTCCGTCGTAGTAGCCCACGAGGAACGATGTGAGGTCATGGAAGACGTAACTCGCTTTGACTTCCTCGACCGATGAGTAAGGGATGTCGATGCCATTGCGGTCCGATAGCTTGAATTTCAAGTCCGGCTCGAGCGTCCCCTCAAGGTGAAGGTGCAGTTCGGCCTTAGGTAGGTCTTCGATGAATGCTCGCGTTTCGCTCACGGGCGATCTCCCTTCGTGACGGTCGTGATCCATGGACCATCCATGCGGTCAGTCGACAGTACTACACGCGCATTCAGGCCCGCCAGTCGTGGGAGCGGCGGCTACGCGGCGGCGATTTGTGTCAGTTCATCGAGGAGGACCCTCTTGCCCTTGCTCCCGAGGAATGCCGCTTCGATTGAGTTGCGTGCCAGGGCGATGAGATCCTCCCGGCTCAGATTGAGTGCCTCGGCCGCTGCCACATAATTGTCGAGCACGTACCCCCCAAAGTAGGCGGGATCGTCGGAGTTGATGGTCACGCGAATGCCGCTATCGAGCAGGCGCTTCAAGCTGTGGTCCTCGAGGCGATCGACGACCCGGAGTTTCAGGTTCGATAGCGGGCACATCGTGAGCGGAGTCTGCTCCCTCACAAGACGTTCGACCAGGGCAGGGTCCTCGTCGCACCGTACACCGTGATCGATTCGCTCCGCACCAAGGGCGTCAAGGGCACCCGTGATGTACGCGGGTGGGCCTTCCTCGCCCGCGTGGGCCACTGAGTGAAGACCAGCGGCTCGCGCCAGGGCGTAGGCCTGAGCGAACCGTTCGGGGGGATTCCCGACCTCTCCCGAGTCGAGCCCCACGCCGATGATCCGATCGGCGAAAGGTTCGGCCTCGTGCCAGGTGCTCGTCGCGGCATCGCCAGGAAGGTGCCGGAGGAAACACATGATCAGACCGGCGGAGATCCCCCAGCGCTCCTCGGCATCGCCCACGGCCCGGGTGAAACCGTTCATGAATACGGGGAAGCCGATGCCCCGCTCTGTGTGGGTCTGTGGATCGAAGAAGATCTCGGCTCTCCGAACGCCGTCATCGACGGCGCGTTCGAGGTAGGCGTACATGAGGTCGTAGAAGTCCTGCTCCGTCACGAGAACGGCGGCGCCCTGGTAGTAGATGTCGAGGAACGACTGGAGGTCGGAGAACTCGTAGGCGGCGCGAACCTCCTCGACCGTGGCGAACGGAAGGTCGACGCCGTTTCGCTCAGCGAGAGCGACCATCATCTCGGGTTCGAGCGTTCCCTCGATGTGGACGTGGAGTTCGGCTTTGGGCAGGGCGCGGATGAACGATCTGGTATCCATCACCCCATTCAACCCGCGCGACGAGTGCGCTGCGAGTCGGGAGCCTCCAAGAATCACCGGCCGGGGCTGGAACGCCGACGACTATGTCTTCCGAGAGCTCGCTCCGGCGAACAGGCCGATGCCGATGACGGCGAGGATGATCTGAATCAGCAGTTTGATCCAGTCGATACCGGCGGTGTTCCCAACGCCGATGAGGTCCGCGAGGAATCCACCGAGGATGGCTGCGCCCGCGCCGACGAGGATCGTTCCGATCAACGAGATGTCCTGCCTACCGGGCTTGATCAGCCGTGCGATCGGGCCGAGGATGAGACCCATGATGAGTCCACCGACAATGGTTCCGACAACGCTTCCCATGATGCTCCTTGGCCTTCCGCGCTGGATTGGTGGGATCAGGACTGCTTCAGTACTCCGTACTGAGTACTGAGTACTGAGCACCACGAGCGAAGCGAGTCGTGGGCCCGGTGGGACTCGAACCCACACGCTTCGGATTAAAAGTCCGCTGCTCTGCCAGTTGGAGCTACAGGCCCTGCAGCGCAGGATACCCGTTGTCGCGAGACACGATTGGGCCTCTTGACATCAGATGGATCGACGGGTCATACTCAAGGTATGACTCACCTGGTTGGGCCCAAGGGCCAAGTCGTGATCCCTAAACGCTTCCGCGATGCGCTTGGTCTACAGCCTGGTGACGAAGTCGAGTTCCAACTCGCAGACGGGGCCGTGCTCGTGGAACCGGCACGGCGAACCGAGCATCTCAAAGGGTCACTGAGAGGACTCGATCTCGTCGGCACTCTCGAGTCCGATCGCGAGGCCGAGTCGCGATGACCGTGTGTCTTGACTCGTGGGCGGTCTTGCGATGGCTGGAGGGCACCGAACCTGCTGCAACTCGCGTTGACGATGTTCTTGCCGAACGTCCTTGCATGAGTTGGATCAATGCTGGCGAGGTGTACTACATCGTCACTCGTCTTGCAGGGGAGGCAGAGGCAGAGACCGTGGTCAATGACTTGCGACTAAGTGTGCGCTTGGATCCTGCTGTGCCGGTTCGGGTGATCGAAGCCGCTTCTATCAAGGCACGCTATCCGATGGCGTACGCCGACGCTTTCGCGGTCGCCACCGCCCTGGCCCACGACGCCACGTTGTTGACCGGGGATCCCGAGATCATCGAGGCTGGGGGTCCGTGGCGGGTAGAGGATCTGCGATGAAGCTTTATCTCATCGACGGGACGTATGAGCTCTTCCGGAACCACTTCGGTGGAGGGCCGGCACGCACCACGGCGGACGGCCGGGATGTGAAGGCCACATACGGGATCTTGGCTTCGACCCTTGCGCTGCTTGCCGAACCCGAGATCACACACGTAGCTGCAGCCTTCGATTCCGTGGTCGAATCGTTCCGCAATCAAGTGTTCCCCGGCTACAAGACCGGGGAGGGCATCGAACAGGTCCTGCTCGACCAATTCCCGCTCGCCGAACGGGCGATGCGGGCGATCGGCGTCACCGTCTGGTCGATGTACGACTACGAAGCCGACGACGGACTCGCTACCGGGGCCCGTCGCTGGGTCGACGATGTGGAACAGGTCGTTGTGATGTCTCCGGATAAGGACATGTCACAGCTCTACGGCGATCCCCGCATCATCGGATACGACCGCCGCAAGGGCGCGTTCATCGACCGGGACGCCGTCGTCGAGAAGTTCGGTGTCGAGCCGGAGTCGATTCCCGATTGGCTCGCGCTCGTTGGAGATGCCGCGGATGGACTGCCCGGACTCCCCGGATGGGGCGCGAAATCGTCAGCCACCATCCTTGCCCGCTATGGCCACCTGGAGGGCATCCCCCTCGACACCTTCCTTTGGGATGTGAAACTGCGTGGCGCAGACAAGCTTGCCGTGACGTTGCGGGAGCGCATGGGTGATGCTCTGCTCTATCGCTTCCTCGCCCAACTCCGCACAGACGTGCCGCTCCCCGACTCGCTGAACGATCTGAGGTGGAAGGGCGTGCCCAGGGGGCGCTACGAGGCGTTCTGTGACGAACTCGGATTCGAACGCCTCAAGGAACGGCCGACACGCTGGCTGGATTGATCAGAGGACGATGACCTCGGCGTGGTGTCCGGGTGCGTTCGCGATCCTGCGATCCGAAGTGAAGAGCGGCACTTCGATCACTTCGGCAAGAGCCACGTAGGCGGCGTCAAAGGCGGTCAGATTGTGGCGCAACTCCCATATACGCGGCAGGAGCGGTTCGTGATCGAATCGCCTGATCCCGAGGAGCCGGAACTGTCGGAGGGCACGTACGGCGTCGTGGCGACCTTGTCGATCGTGGCGACGCAGACCCTGCATCACCTCGAGGTCTACGAGGTGAGGGGCGACGAGGTCGACAGGTGCGAGCGTTGTCCGCATTGCCTCTGCTCGTTCGTCACGGTCCATGAGCGCCGACACCAGAACTGACGCGTCGATAACAATCGTCAATGCGAGTCGCGATCGTCTCGGATGCCCCGGACGATCTCGTCCGCCCCGATCGACGGCAGGAGGCCGGCATCTGCATCGGCCTGGATCCTTGCGAAGATCTCAGCGTTGGTCGGGATCGAGACGATCCGGTCGAGCTCGCCTTTCAAGTAGTCGGAGAGATTCATGCCTTTCGAAGCGGCGCGCTGCTTGAGGCGCTCGTGGAGGTCGGGCGGTACGTTACGGATCTGGATCATCACCATGCCTTCACACTAGGACATGTTGCACACATGTGATCATCTGTGACCGGCGGACCGATGTCGATGGGTTCGATTGTCGTCGGTCGACTATCCGGCGGACACCAGGTACTGGAGGACGCGCATGCCGTCGGCATCGAACATCTCGAGTGTGCCCGCATCGACCCGGTAGGTGTCGGCGAGAGCCAGGAGTTCCAGGTACCGGGTCTCCTGGGCCATGACCTGTTCGTCGGCGCAGGCCATCATGGTCGAGACTCCGGTGCTGATCTCGATAGACCCGTTGTCGGTCTCCCACGAGGCGCTGTAGTTGTTACAGCCCGACGAGCCGGAGAGCGTGCCGTCCTCAGCGAAGGCGGCGGTCACGGCGACGTCGATCACGGTCGACTGGAAGCCACCGGTACCGTTGTTGTATGCGATGAGATTCCACGACGTTCTTGCGAGGTCCTGGGAGATCGCCGCGTACACGAGTACCGGGGTGCCGCCGGAAGAGAACGTCAGCGTCTCGTCATCCACCGCCCAGGAGTCAACGGACTGCAGTGCGGTGAGATACGCGGCCTCCTGTTCCATGACTCCGGGGTCGGCGCAGAACATCTCTGTTGACGCCAGTGGGCCGAAGGTGATCGAAGAGCCGTCCAGTTCGTATGATCCGAAGTACTGGTTGCATGACGCATTTCCGGCTGCTCTATCGTCTTCGAAAGCCAACGTCGGTGCGGTCGAAGCCACCGGAGAGCCCATCGTTTCATCGGAATCGGCGATCTCGGTCAGTTGCCAGGCATGGCCGGTCGGCATGTCACCTCCGCTTGATCCGCAGGCTGCGGTGAGAAGGGCGAACGGGAGAGCGAATAGGAGCAGTCGTTTCATCATGTAGATGAGACGATATCGGATCGCCTCGTGGTTCCCGTCCTTTGTCCGAGATCATCAATCCGACGAACCTCAGGTCTCTGACGCCACTCCCAGGAGCCGCTCGCGTCGTAGCTTCTTTGCCCCGCGAACAGATAGGAGAATCGCAAGGACCCACGAGATCGCGCCGATCAGAAACGACATTCGCCCCGGAGAGACAACGACACTGACCGATACCGCGTACGACAGCATGATGACGGGCAGTGTCACCAGACTGGATGCCTGTTGAGCTGAAGCAGCCGATCGAACACGGGCGGATATCCGCAGAATGACGGTGAGAGCCACCGCGATGAACGGTGGGATCACCCAGAGGATCAGAACCACCCAGCCGACGGTGGGGAAGAACCATCCGCCGAGATCGGGTCCAACCGTCAGGTTCACAATCAGGGCATAGGCAGAGAAGCCCACGATCAGAGCGAGAAAGCCGGGAACGAGGCTCGAGATCAGCTTCCCGAGGTAGAGCTCCTTCATCGTGACAGGGCTGTGAGCGAGGAACTCTCCGGTTCCGCGTTCGCGTTCTCCGACGATCGCGTTTGAGCCCACCGCGGCAGAGATCGTGACGGGAACGATGATTGCAATAGGGGCAAGGAGAAAGACTGCAGCGATGTACGACGCTCTCGCCACCGGAGTATCGCCTTGGGCCACTGCATTGACTTGTGCAGGAAGGTTTCCGATGACGCT